>NZ_JBSGJR010000411.1:0-6427 GCF_053605645.1 Micromonospora sp. NPDC003776 | reverse complement strand
CTCGGCGGCCGACGGCTGGTCATCGTGGGTGGCACCGTCCGGCGCGTCGACCGGGACCGGGTCCGGGTCGGGTCCGATCGGCTCCACGGCGACCGCGGGAGCCGGCACGGGCGGGACGGGGCGCTCGGCAAGCCGCCCGTTGCCCGGGCGGGGCGCCGGAGCGACCGGGCCGGCCGGCAGCAGCCGGGGCGGCACCGCGCTCGGCGCGGAGACCGGGGCGAGCCCGGCCACCACGGTGTTGACGATCTCGGCCGCGTACGATCCGTCGGCGTCGTAGTCAGGGTCGAAGACGGTCAGCTCGACCCCCAGGCAGTGCGGGGTGTCGACCAGGCCGGCGAGCAGGATCTCCAGCTCGGCGAAGGCGATCCCGCCCGGGTCGGGCGCGTCCACGGCGGGCATCACCGCCGGGTCAAGCACGTCCACGTCGACGTGCACCCAGTAGCCGGCGCAGTCCGCCAACTGCTCGTGCGCCCACTGGGCGGTGCGGGCCGCCCCCTCGGCGCGCAGCGCCGGCACCGGTCGGGTGGTGATGCCGGCGGCCTGGAGGTCCAGCCGGTACTCGTCCTGCGCCCGGATGCCGAGCACCACCACGTCGATGTCGCGGAAGTAGGGGCGCCGCCCCTCGATGGCCGCCAGGTCGGCCTGCCCCCGGCCGGTGACCAGGGCGAGGTCCTCCCCCGCCGCCGCGCCCACGTACGAGGCGTTGCCGGGGTGCCGGAAGTCGGAGTGGCCGTCCACGAACACCAGACCGATCCGGCCGCCGACCGCCTCGCCGAGCCGGTGCATGGCCAGCGCCGAGCCGAGCAGCACCGAGCAGTCTCCGCCCAGCACCAGTGGGAACTCACCCCGATCGATGATCGCGCCGATCCGGTCGGCCAGCGCCACCGAATAGCCCGAGATCTCCCGGGCGTGGCACACGCCGTCGCCGGGGCGCCAGTCGCCGGGGTCGTACCGGGGCGGGGTGAGGCAGCCGGCGTCGCGGGCCCGCAGCCGGGCGAGCAGCCCGTGGTCGCGCAGGGCGCCGGGCGCCTTGGCGCAGCCCGGGACGGAGGTCGACGTCGGCGGGCGCAGGCCGAGGTTGGTCGGCGCGTCGAGGACGGCGATCCGGCGCATCATGGGCTCCCGTCCTCGATGGTGGGGCGGGCCGGCCGGTACGCCGGCCCGCGCTGGCGTGCTACGAACCTAGAACAACGCGCTGGCCAGGGCCCGTCGGGCGGATGCCACGGCGGGGTCCTCCGGGCCGGCGATGGTGAACAGCGAGACGAGGTGCTGGCGGGCCTTCTCCCGGTCGTCCCCGGCGGTCCGCCGGACCAGCCCGACGAGGCGCGCGTACGCCTGCTCGGCCAGGCCGCTGAGCACCTCGATGTCGGCGGCGAGGAGCTGGGCCTCGACGTCGTCGGGGGCCTGCTCGGCGGCGGCGAGCGCGGCCCGCGGGTCGGCCCCGGCCACCCGGCGGGCGACCCCGACCTGGGCCAGGCCCGCCTCGGCCGCAGCGTCCGCCGGGCTCTCGGCCAGGATCTTCCGGTACGCCGCCTCGGCGGCGTCCAGGTCGCCGGACATCAGCGCGTCGTCGGCCTCGTCGAGCCGCGGGTCCTCGGGCTCGGCGACGGTCACGCCGCCGGCCTTCAGCACGGCCTGGATCCACTGCCGGAGCTGCGCCTCGGGCACCACCCCGGAGAAGGCGTCGATCGGCTGCCCGCCGACCACCGCGTAGACCATCGGGATGCCCTGGACCCGGAACATCTGGGCGAGCCGCGGGTTGGCGTCCACATCGATCCGGGCGAGCACCCAGGCGCCGTTGCCCTCGGCGGCCAGCCGCTCCAGCACCGGCGACAGCTGCTTGCAGGGCTCGCACCACTCGGCCCAGAAATCCACCACGACCGGCGTGGTCAGCGACCGCTCCAGCACCTCGGACTGGAAGGTCGCCTCGGTCACGTCGATCACGGCCACGCCGCCGCCTGCGGCGGGACCGCCGGCGGGCGGGCCGGCCTGGGCCGGGGTGGCGGGACGGGAGGGTTCGGGGGTGCCGCGCAGCGCGCTGAGGTCGACCGCGCCGCGGGTGAAGATCGACGAGGTGATCCGTGGGTCGCTCATGGTTATCTAGTCTCGCACGTGTCCCGCCGAACTCAGATCAACCGCGACGGCGGTAGTTGCAACTCTCACCCCTGCTCGCCCCACCCCCACCCCGGCGCGCGATCTTGCACTTGCGGCCCCGGCAGATGCGGCACATGCCGCGCCGGGCGGACCCGAAGTGCAAGATCGGCGTGCGGAGGGGGTGGGGTGGCGTGGGTCAGAAGCGGGCGGGTTCGCGGTAGACGCCCCACTCGGCGCGGAGGGCGTCGCAGATCTCGCCGAGGGTGGCCTCGGCGCGGACGGCGTCCAGCATGGCCGGGATCATGTTCTCGCCGGTCCGGGCGACGTCGACCATGTGCTGGACGGCGGCCTTGACTGCGGCGTCGTCGCGGGCCGACTTGCGCTCGGCCAGCACCCGGCGCTGCTCCAGCTCGACCTCGTGCGAGATGCGCAGGATCTCCAGGTCCTTGGCGACCGTACCGGTGTGGCAGTTGACCCCGACGATCCGCTTGTCGCCCTTCTCCAGCGCCTGCTGGTAGACGAAGGCCGACTCGGCGATGTGGCCGGTGAACCAGCCGTCCTCGATGCCGCGCAGGATGCCGGAGGTCATCGGACCGATCTTGTGCGGTCCGTCGCCGCCGAGCTGCCGGATCCGCGCGAAGATCTCCTCCGCCTCGGCCTCGATCCGGTCGGTGAGGGCCTCCACGTACCAGGCGCCGCCGAGCGGGTCGGCCACGTTGGTCACCCCGGTCTCCTCCATCAGCACCTGCTGGGTACGCAGGGCGATCTCGGCCGACTCGTCGGTGGGCAGGGCCAGGGTCTCGTCGAGGGCGTTGGTGTGCAGCGAGTTGGTGCCGCCGAGCACCGCCGCGAGGGCCTCCACCGCGGTCCGGACCACGTTGTTGACCGGCTGCTGGGCGGTCAGCGACACCCCGGCGGTCTGGGTGTGGAACTTCAGCCAGAGCGCCTTCTCGCTGGTGGCACCGTACACGTCGCGCAGCCAGCGGGCCCAGATCCGGCGGGCGGCCCGGAACTTGGCGATCTCCTCGAAGAAGTCCACGTGCGAGTCGAAGAAGAAGCTCAGGCCCGGGGCGAACACGTTGACGTCCAGGCCGCGGGAGAGCCCCAGCTCGACGTAGCCGAACCCGTCGGCGAGGGTGTACGCCAGCTCCTGCGCGGCCGTCGCGCCGGCCTCCCGGATGTGGTAGCCGGAGACCGAGAGCGGCTTGTACTTCGGGATCTCCCGCGCGCAGTACTCCATCAGGTCGCCGATCAGGCGCAGGTGCGGCTCCGGGTCGAAGAGCCACTCCTTCTGCGCGATGTACTCCTTGAAGATGTCCGTCTGGAGCGTGCCGTCCAGCGTGGACAGATCGGCGCCCTGCCGCTCGGCGGCGACCAGGTACATGCAGAAGACCGGCACGGCCGGGCCGGAGATGGTCATCGAGGTGGTCACGCCGGCCAGGTCGATGCCGTCGAAGAGCACCTCCATGTCGGCGGCGGAGTCGATGGCCACGCCGCAGTGGCCGACCTCACCGAGCGACTGCGGGTCGTCCGAGTCGCGACCCATCAGGGTCGGCATGTCGAAGGCCACGGAGAGCCCGCCGCCGCCGGCGCCGAGGATCATCTTGTAGCGCTCGTTGGTCTGCTGGGCGTTGCCGAACCCGGCGAACTGCCGGATGGTCCAGGTCCGCCCGCGGTAGCCGGTCGGGTAGAGCCCCCGGGTGTACGGGAACTCGCCCGGCCAGCCGATCCGGTCGAAACCCGGGTACGCCACACCCTCCGGCGGGCCGTAGACCGGGTCGACGGTCATGCCGGAGAGCGTGGTGAAGTCCGCGTCCCGCTTGCGGGCGGCGTCGTAGCGGGCCTGCCAGCGGGCCCGACCGGCGGCGATCTCGTCGGCGTCCATGCGCGGAGCTCCTCCTCGAGTCCTCGACTGAAGACCGAGTGTAGAACGGGTGCCTGAACGATCGCTAAGGATGTGCGTACCGGCCGGTAACCTGGCTCAGGCGGAGGGCACCGCCGGCCCGCCCAGCGCCACGTCGTCAACCCGGATGTTGATCTCGTCGACCCGCAGCCCGTACGCCTCGACCGCCGCCGTCACCGCCGACCGTACCGCGTCGGTCACCTCGGGCACCGGCCGGCCGCCGTCGATCACGATGACCAGGTTGACCACCGCCGCGCCGTTGGTGACGTGGGCCGAGCAGCCGCGCCGGGCGTCGCCCACCTGGTCCAGGCCGACCCGGTCCAGCAGCGCGTTGAAGAAGCGGGCCACGTCGCCGCCGAGCTCGGCCACCCCGGACACCGACTTCGCGGCGGCCACCGCGATCTTCTCCACCACCTCGTCGGAGACGTGGGTCGTCCCGCCCGCCACCGCGTCCGGCAGCACCGACAGCTCCTGGGTCGCCTCGTCAGCCATGCTCTCCCCACCAGGTTCGTCCGGCCCCACGCGCTCGGTGAGGCGGTGCGAGCGTACTAGTCCGCAGGCGTCCCGAGTGGACGGGTCAGCCACCGGTCCGGCCCTCGGCGATCCGCCGTACCGCCTCCGGGGTGCCCAGTTCGTCCCGCAGCTCCGGATGGGCCAGATAGAACGCCAGGGTCCGGCGCACCACCTCCGGGTCGGCGGCCAGCCAGTAGGTGCGGACCACCAGGAAGGGGAGGAACTCCAGCTCGCCGGTGTCGAACCGGCCGGTGTACCGACGCAGCACGCTCTGCGGCGACGGGTCCGCCTTCACCACGAGCGCCCAGGTGCCCAGGCGCCAGGTCTCGACGCCCCGGACGGCGTCCCACGGAACCGCGTAGAAGCTGGTCAGGCCGCGGTGCGCGAGGCCGTCCGGGGAGAGCAGCAGGCCGCCGGGGGCGCGCCGCAGCATCGCCACCAGGTACCAGCCGAGCAGGGCCGCCACGGCGACCATGACCACCCCGAGCACGGCCCCGGTCGCCGCTCCGACGCAGAGCATGACCAGGACACAGCTCGCCGCCAGCAGGCTGAACAAGCAGTACGCCGAGATGGAGTAGCCGAACCGCACGGCCCGGCCGTCGCCGCCCGGCCACGGCGCCAGCGCCACCGTCGCGCCGGAGCCGCGGCGGGCGGCGACGACGAGGAAGCCGGACGCGGAGCCCAGCACCAGGGCCAGGACCGCCCCGCCGATGGCCCGCATCCAGTCACCGTCGGGCACCCCCGCCACCGCCCAGACCAGCGCGAGCAGCGCCAGGACGGTGAGCAGAGCCATCGCCAGGAGCGTCGACGGTGACAGCCGCCGACCGGACCAGGCGGCCGGCTCCGATGTCGGGTTTCGCCCCGCCGTGCCCTCGTCCGCGTCCACCCGCCACCCCCGCCGTCCGGCTGCGGGTGGCAATGTGCCCGGCGGACAGGAGCGTCAATCCCGCCGACGGGTCAGGCGCCCAGCTGCTCCAGCAGTTCGGTGGCGGCCGCGTACGGGTCGATCGCCCCCTCGGCCACCTTGGCGGCGAGCGTCGGGAGTTGCGTACCGTCGCGCAGCGAGCCGATCCGGTCCCGGAGGGTGCCCAGCGCGATCGCCTCGATCTCGGCGGCGGCCCGGGCCTCCCGCCGGCGGCGCAGCTCGCCGTTCCGCTCCAGCCAGCCGCGGTGCTTGTCGATGGCGGCGGCGATGTCGTCGATGCCCTCACCACGCGCGGCGATGGCCCGCACGACCTGTGGCCGCCACTCCCCCGGGCCGCGCTCGCCGAGCGCGATCATGCCCTGGATGTCCCGGACGGTGGCGTCGGCACCGTCCCGGTCGGCCTTGTTGACCACGAAGACGTCGGCGATCTCCAGGATGCCGGCCTTGACGGCCTGGATCGCGTCGCCCATGCCAGGGGCGAGCAGCACCAGCGTGGTGTCGGCCAGCGAGGCCACCTCGACCTCGGCCTGCCCCACCCCGACGGTCTCCACCAGCACCACGTCGCAGCCCGCGCCCTCCAGCACGCGTACCGCCTGGGGGGTCGCGGCGGAGAGGCCACCGAGGTGGCCCCGGCTGGACATCGAGCGGATGTAGACGCCCGGGTCGGTGGCGTGGTCCTGCATCCGGACCCGGTCGCCGAGGATCGCCCCGCCGGTGAACGGGCTGGACGGGTCGATGGCCAGCACCCCGACCCGGTGGCCGCGCGCCCGCAGCGCCCGGACCAGCTCGTTGGTGGTGGTCGACTTGCCGACCCCGGGGGAGCCGGTCAGCCCGACCACCTGGGCGTGCCCGGCGTACGGCGCGAGGGCCGCCGCCACCTGCGGCAGCACCTCGTCGCCGGACTCGACCAGGGTGATCAGCCGGGCCACCGCGCGCGGGTCACCCACGCGGGCCCGTTCGACCAGCAGGGGTACGTCCCGGCTGCGGCGCAC
>NZ_JBSGJR010000410.1:0-6502 GCF_053605645.1 Micromonospora sp. NPDC003776 | reverse complement strand
GGTGGGCGTCCGCCGGTCCGCCGGGGTGCGCCACCCGTGGCGGGACGCCCTGCTCGACGAGCTGCCCTGGCTGCTGCTGGCCGGCGTGCTGATGGGGTAGAGGGTGAGCAGGCTGGTGAGCGCCCCGGCGGCGACCAGCACCACGGGCAGCGTCCCGCCGGCCGCGACGCCGGCCTGGAGCAGGCCGAGCTTGCCGAGGAAGCCGGAGAACGGCGGGATGCCGGCCAGGTTCATCGCCGGGACGAAGAAGAGCACCGCGAGCAGCGGCGTGACCCGGGCCAGCCCGCCCAGCCGGCGCAGGTCGGTGCTGCCGGCCCGCTCCTCCACCAGCCCAGCGACCAGGAAGAGGGTGGTCTGGATGGTGATGTGGTGCACCACGTAGAAGATCGCCCCGGAGAGGCCGGCGACGCTGCTCAACGCCACCCCGAAGATCATGTAGCCGATGTGGCTGACCAGGGTGAAGGAGAAGAGCCGCTTCATGTCGGACTGGGCGACCGCGCCGAGGATGCCCACCACCATGGTCAGCCCGGCCACCACCATGAGCAGCCCGGAGACCTGGCCGCCGGGGAAGAGCAGGGTCTCGGTGCGGATGATCGCGTACACGCCGACCTTGGTGAGCAGGCCGGCGAAGACCGCGGTGACCGGGGCCGGCGCGGTCGGGTAGCTGTCCGGCAGCCAGGCGGAGAGCGGGAAGACGGCCGCCTTGATACCGAAGGCGAGCAGCAGGGTCAGTTGCAGGACCAGGCGTACGCCGCCCGGCAGGGCGTCCAGCCGACCGGCGAGCTGGGCCATGTTGACGGTGCCGGTGGCCGCGTACACCAGGCCGACCCCGGCCAGGAAGATCATCGAGGAGAGGACGCTCACCAGCACGTACGTCGAGCCGGTCCGGATCCGCGCCTCGGTGCCGCCGAGCGTGATCAGCACGAAGCTCGCGGCCAGCAGGATCTCGAAGCCGACGAAGAGGTTGAACAGGTCGCCGGCGAGGAAGGCGTTGGTCACGCCGGCGGTGAGCACCAGGTAGGTCGGGTGGTAGATGCTCACCGGCGCGCTCTCACTGGTCTCCCCCCGACCCTGCCCGATCGAGTAGAGCAGCACGCAGAGGGTCACCGCGGAGGAGACCACCAGCATCAGCGCGGCCAACTGGTCGGCGACCAGCACGATGCCGACCGGCGGGGGCCACCCGCCCACCCGCACCACCACCGGCCCGTCCCGGTACGCCTCGACCAGCAGCACCACCGCGACCGTCAGGGTGGTGGCGAGGCCGACCACGCTCACCGACCGCTGCACCCGGGGACGCTTGTTCAGCAGCAGGGTGAGCGCGGCGCCGAGCAGCGGCAGCACCACCGGCAGCGGCACCAGCACCGCGATCCCGTTCACCGCCGCTCGCCCCGGCGGCGCAGCCGGCGCAGCGCCGGCTCCGGATCCACCTGCTCCGGGTCGCTGTCCGGCCCCTCCCCGCCGAGGTCCGCGGTGGCCACCTCGTTCCGCTCGGCGCGGCGGGCGATCTGCCGGTCCTCCAGGTCGTCCTGCACCTCGTCGTCGCCGCTCAGATACCAGCTCCGATAGGCGACCGCGAGCAGGAACGCGGTCAGCCCGAACGTGATCACCACCGCGGTGAGCACCATCGCCTGCGGCAGGGCGTCGCTCATCCGCCCGGTCGGCGCGGTGCCGACCAGCGGCGCGGCCCCGGCCCGGCCGCCGAGCAGGATCAGCAGGTTGACCCCGTTGCCGAGCAGGATGACGCCGAGCAGGATGCGGGTGAGGCTCCGCTCCAGCAGCAGCGTGACGCCGGTGGCGACGAGCACCCCCACGGCGATCACCAGGACCAGCGTCGGTCCCGCCGCACCCCGCGTCACGGTGCCACCCCTGTTCGCGACTGCGGGGCTCGCAAACCCGGCTCACTCCTCGCGCTCACGTCGGCTCTCCCCGGCGCTCCACGACCAGGCCCCGGGCCGGTTCACCGGCGGCCTCCACGTGCCGGTCCACCTCAGCGCCGAGGCTGCGGAGGATGTCCAGCACCAGCCCGACCACGATCAGGTAGACGCCGATGTCGAAGAAGATCGACGTGACCAGGTAGAAGTGGCCGGCCAGCGGCAGCCAGAGCTTCACCTTGACGCTCTGCAGCACGTCGCCGGTGAACAGCAGGCCGAGCACGCCGCCGCCGACCGAGACGGCCAGGCCGGCGCCGAGCACCGTCCCGGCCCCGACCGGGGCGGCCTCGGCCAGCTCGTACCGGCCGCCGGCCAGGTAGCGCAGGGCCAGCGCGAGGCCGGCGACCAGGCCACCGGAGAAGCCCCCGCCCGGGGCGTTGTGCCCGGAGAAGAGCAGGAACAGCGAGAAGAGCAGCATGGTGTGGAAGATCAGCCGGGTGACCACCTCGAAGACGATCGAGCGGCGGCGCGGGTTCAGGGTGGTCCCGCCGCGCAGCCAGACCGTACGCGGGTCGGGCCGGGCCGCGGCCGGGCGCGGCCGGCGGGGCCGGGGACCGGTGCGGGACCGCTCGAAGATCAGGCTGGCCACCCCCGTCGCGGCCACCACCAGCACCGAGATCTCCCCCATGGTGTCCCAGGCCCGGATGTCCACCAGGGTCACGTTGACCACGTTGCGGCCGTAGCCCTGGGCGACGGCGAGGTCGGGATAGGCCGCCGAGATGGACGGGAACCGCCGCGCCCCGGTCGCGGCGAGGGCGAGTCCGGCCATCACCACGCCGGCCGCCGCGCCGATGGCCCGGCGGACCCAGCGGCTGCGGCGCAGCGGGCGGGCCGAGAAGCGTTCCGGCAGCCGCCGCAGCACCAGCACGAAGACCGCGATGGTGGCGGTCTCCACCAGGAACTGGGTGAGCGCCAGGTCGGGCGCGCCGTACAGGACGAACAGCATCGCGCTGCCGTAGCCGGTGACGCCGACCAGGAGCATCGCGGTGAGCCGGCGCCGGGCCCCGACGGCGAGCAGGGCGGCCACCGCGATCACCACGCAGACCACCAGCTGCACGGGGGTGTCCCAGACCGCGATCTCGTGCTGCCACGGCCGGGTGAGCAGCATCGCCGAGCCGGGCACCAGTACCAGGGCGACGAGGATCGTGCCCAGGTACTGCGGCAGGGAGCCCCGCTGGGTCGCCCCGGTGACCTCGATCGCGAACCGGTCGAACCGGTGGATCACCCACTCGTACCCCTGGTTGCCGCCGACCGGGAAACGCAGCCGGGCCAGCACCGCGCTGAGCGGGCCGCGGACCAGGTGCAGCGCCACGCCGCCGGCCACCGCGACGGCGGAGAGGCCCAGCGCCGCGGTCGGTCCGTGCCAGAGCGCCAGGTGCTCCTCGACCGGGCCGAAGAGCGCGGCGTACGGGCGGAGCAGCGCGCCGAGCGGGCCGGCGGTGGCCCCGGCGACGAGCCCGGCCAGGGCGAGCAGCCCGGCCGGGGCCAGCATCGCCACCGGCGGCCGCTCGACCTCGGTGGCCGCCGTGCCCGGCCGCCTGCCGAAGGCGCCCCAGAGGAACCGGATGCTGTACCCGACGGTGAGCGCGGTGCCGGCCACCAGCGCCGCGAGCACCCACGGCCGTCCGGCGAACGCCGCGAACACCGCCTCCTTGGCGACGAAGCCGAGCAACGGCGGCAGCCCGGCCATCGAGGCGGCCGCCAGCGTGGCGACCCCGGCCAGCACCGGCGCGGCCCGCCCCACCCCGGACAGGTCCCGCAGGTCCCGGCTGCCGGCGCTGTGGTCGAGGATGCCCACCACCAGGAAGAGCGCCGCCTTGAACAGCGCGTGCGCCAACAGCATCGCCGTGCCGGCGAGCCCCGCCTGCGGGGTGCCCGCGCCGAGCACCACGACGAGCAGGCCGAGCTGGCTGACCGTGCCGTACGCCAGCAGCAGCTTCAGGTCGGTCTGCCGCAGCGCCGCCCAGCCGCCGAGGACCAGGGTGACCAGCCCGGCGGCCAGGGTGACCGCGCGCCACGGCGCGGCCGGGGCGAGCGCCGGGCCGAGCAGCCCGACCAGGAAGACGCCGGCCTTCACCATCGCCGCGGCGTGCAGGTACGCGCTGACCGGGGTGGGGGCGGCCATCGCCACCGGCAGCCAGGAGTTGAACGGGAACACCGCCGATTTCGCCAGCGCCCCGGTGAGCACGAGGAGCACCGCGGCGACGAGCCGACCGCCGCCGGGCAGCGGCGCCGCGGTGATCAGCGACCACCGGTAGCCGCCGGCGTGGTGGCCGAGCAGCAGGAAGCCGACCAGCATGGCCAGCCCGCCCAGGGTGGTGACGGTCAGCGCCTGGGCGGCGGCCCAGCGGCTGGACCGCCGTTCGGTGCTGTGCCCGATCAGCAGGTAGGAGAAGACCGTGGTCAGCTCCCAGAAGACGTAGAGCAGCAGCAGGTCGTCGGAGACGACCAGGCCGAGCATGGCGCCGGCGAAGGCGACCATGACGGCCGCGAACCGGGCGAGCCCCGCCGATCCGGCGTGGAAGTAGCGGGCGGAGTAGACCAGCACCAGCGCGCCGACGCCGCCGACCAGCAGCATCATCAGCCAGGACAGGGTGGTGACCCGCAGCGCCAGGTCGAGCTGGAGTTGCGCGATCCACGGGTACGTCTCGACCACCGCCCCGCCGTCGCGGACGGCGCCGGTGTGCGCGACCGCCCAGCCGAACGTCGCGGCGGGGGCGAGCGCGAGCGGGTAGCAGGCGCGCGGGCCCCACCAGCGGACCAGCAACGGCGCGAGCAGGGCCGCCACCAGGTGCAGGATCAGCAGGACGAGCACGCGCACTCCACGGTCGAGGTGGCAGCGCGCGCCCGGCACGCTGCGGCCAGGACCGATCAGACGTCAGGTGAACGCCGCCCCGGGCGCTTTTCGGGAAAACCGTCCGGTTTGCCGGGGCGTCGCGCCCGCGCCCCGGTCACCGGCGTTGCGGGCGGGTCTCCACCAGCAGGTCGGGCCGGCCGAGCTGGCGGACCACCTTGTTCACCACCCGCTGCGCGGCGGCGAGGGAGCGCACCGGGAGCAGCTTGCCGCGGCTCTCCCGGCGCAGCACGAAGTAGTGCACCGCGGCGCGGACGAGCCCGCGGTCGGCGGCGCTGGAGTGGGCGGTGGCGAGGACCAGCTCGCGGAGGCAGCGGGCCAGCTCCTCGGCCAGCTCGAGCTCGGGGCCGTGCAGACCGGTGCGGAGCACGGCGAGATGGCCGTCGACCTTACGGATGAGTACGTCGGTCCCGGGGCCGGAGCCGCGCTCCTCGACGATCATCCAAGCCTCCACCCGACGCTGCGTTGCGGGTGAAGTTACTTTATGTTGCGCGGTGCAAGCAAGCAGTTAAGTAAGACTTAACGCTAGTAACGCCCCAACCATCGCTTAAGACATCGACCCGGACAGAACAGCGTTCACGGTCGGGTGAATGTCACATCGGCGAGGCAGGATGGGAGGCGTGGCGAACGAGGTGACCGGCGGGGACGCGGCCGTGCTGGCGGATTTCGGCCCGGCTACCCGGGAGTGGTTCCGCGCCGCCTTCGCCGCCCCCACCGCGGCCCAGGCCGGCGCCTGGCGCTCCGTGGCCGCCGGGCGCAACGCCCTCGTCGTCGCCCCGACCGGCTCCGGCAAGACCCTGGCCGCGTTCCTCTGGTCGTTGGACCGGCTGGCCAAGGAGGCGCCGCCGGCCGAGGCCCGGCAGCGCTGCCGGGTGCTCTACGTCAGCCCGCTCAAGGCGCTCGCGGTCGACGTCGAACGCAACCTGCGCGCCCCGCTCACCGGCATCCGGCAGGCCGCCACCCGGCTCGGCCTCACCCCACCCGACATCACCGTGGGCATGCGCACCGGCGACACCCCGGCCGACGAGCGGCGGGCCTTCGCGCGTACGCCGCCCGACATCCTCATCACCACGCCGGAGTCGCTGTTCCTGCTGCTCACCTCCGCCGCCCGGGACTCGCTGCGCGGGGTCCGCACCGTCATCGTCGACGAGGTGCACGCGGTCGCCGGCACCAAGCGCGGCGCTCACCTGGCGCTCTCCCTGGAACGCCTCGACGCGCTGCTGGAGACGCCGGCCCAGCGGATCGGCCTGTCGGCCACCGTCCGGCCGATCGACGTCTGCGCCCGGTTCCTCGGCGGCGCCCTCCCGGTCGACGTCGTGCAGCCCGCCAGCAGCAAGACCATCGAGGTCAGCGTGCAGGTGCCGGTGGAGGACATGACCCGCCTCGACGAGCAGGAGCCGCCGGAGGACGACCTGGGCGGCGTCGGCCCGCGCCGGGCGTCCATCTGGCCGGCCGTCGAGGAGCGGGTCTTCTCGCTGATCCGGGCGCACCGGTCGACGATCGTCTTCACCAACTCGCGGCGCAGTGCCGAACGGCTCTGCGCCCGGCTCAACGAGCTGGCCGCCGAGGAACTGGAGGCGTCGCTCGCGCCGGACGGCGGCCGCCTGACCCGGGGCGGCGAGCCGGTGCGCGTATCCGACCTGTTGGCGGGGGACGACGGCCCGCCGGCCGGCGACGGCGGCCCGGCGGACGGACCCGGTCCGGGGGGCGACGGCGG
>NZ_JBSGJR010000409.1:0-6503 GCF_053605645.1 Micromonospora sp. NPDC003776 | reverse complement strand
CCACCGTGGGCGCGGTGAAGGCGGCGTCGTTGGCGCGCTGCCGGGCCGGGTCCCAGAACGGCGCGTACGGGCCCCTCCGGCCGGCCGACCGTCCGGGGTGCGAACGCCCACCCCTCCACCAAGATCTACCAGCGTCCCTGGGCCGCCGCCCGGGCACGGGGCGCAGGAGGACGCGGATGCCCGGCCCGCCCGTGGCGGGCCGGACGGACCAGGTCAGCGGGGCGACGGCACCGCCTCGCGGGCCAGGGTGAGCGCGCCGAGCAGCGCGGCGTCATCGGCGAACCGGGAGAGCACCACATCGGGCCGGTGCGGCAGCACCTCGGTGAGCCGGTCGACCAGCAGCCCGCGGATCAGCGCGCTGCGGGTCACCCCGCCGACCAGCACGACCCGCTGCGGATCCAGCAGCAGACAGCAGGTGACCAGGTGCCGGGCCACCTCGTCGACCCGGGTGGCCAGCGCGTCGCGCGCCGGCCCGGGCCGCTCCGCCGCGGCGGCGAGCCCGGCGGCCCCGCCCGGCACGCCCAGGTCCTCGGCGAGCCGGTCCAGGGCCCGGCCGGAGAAGTCCAGCTCCAGCATGGTCCCCGGCCATGGGCCGCCGGCCACGGCGTAGCCGATCTCGCCGGCCGCGCCGCGGTGCCCGGACAGGACCCCGCCCCCGATCGTGACGGCCGCCGCCACGCCGGTGCCGATCCCCACGACGAGCCCGGGGTCCGCGTCGCGCAGCGCGCCCAGCCGCAGCTCGGCCAGGGCGGCGGCGTTCAGGTCGTTGTCCACCGCCACCCGGGTCACGTCGAGTGTCTCCCGGACCGCGTCGGCCAGCCGCAGCCGCTCCCAGCCGGGCACGTTGGGGGCCAGGTCGATGCCGTCCGGGCGGACCACGCCGGGCGAGGCGACCCCGGCGGCGACCAGCCGGCCGCCGACGCCGGCGACCAGTTCCGCGGCGAGGTCCAGCGCCCGTTCCAGCGCCTGCGGCGCGCCCCGGTCGGCGTACGTCGGGACCCGCTGCTGGGCCAGCAGCCGCCCTTGCGCGTCGGCCACCCCGACGGCCATCTTGGTGCCGCCGAAGTCGATGCCGAGCAGCAGGCCGTCGGCACGGGTGCCGGCGACCGGAGGCCCCGAGAGTCGCACGCTCACCGGGCCACCAGCTCGGCGGCGACCGCGTCCAGCGCTCCGTCGGCCCGGTGGAGGCGATCACGCACCGCCGCCAGTCGGTCGGCGACCCCGTCGAACGCGACCCGCAACGTGCCCACCTGGGCGCGCACCGCGGCGGCGCCGGGGCCGTCCGCCTGAGCCCGGTTCAGGACTAGGTCGGGACGGACGGCGGCGGCGATCAGGTCCCCGACCGCGGTGTCGTCGAGCGGACCGGTGAGACCGTCGGCGGCGGCGCGGACACCCTCGGCTGTCCAGGTGTCCGGCGCGCCGGCCCGGACCAGTCGGCCGACCACCGAGTGGGCGGCCCGGAACGGGACGCCGTGCCGGGTCAGCGCGTCGGCCGCTGCGGTCGTGGTGGCACCGGAGGCGACGATCTCCTCCCGGCTGGGCGGGGACAGCGGCGCGATCTCGGCGAGGAAGCCGCCGACCAGCGCGAAGAAGCGCGCTGCCCGGTCGTTGCTCTCCCAGAGCCGCACCTGGACGTCGGTGGTGGCGTTGTTGGAGTCCTCCCACCAGGCGGCACCCACGTTGTTGAGGACCGAGGCGGCGTCCGCCGCGGCCGCGCCGGCGTACGAGACGAGATGCTCCAGCACCACCGGGTTGCGCTTCTGCGGCATGATGCTGCTGCCCTGGGTGAAGTCGGCCGGGGTGGTGACCCAGTTCCAGCTCAGCCAGTCCATCAGGGTGCGGGCCAGCCGGGCCCCGGTGGCCAGGGCCTGCGCGTTGAGCGTGCCGACCCGGACCAGGTGGTCAGCCCCGGCGACGGCCTCGTAGGAGTTGGTCACCAGGCCGGCGAAGCCGAGCAGCTCCGCCACCCGGGCCGGGGAGATCTCCAGGTCGGTGCCGGCGAACGCGCAGGAGCCCAGCGGCGAGACGTTGAGCTGGTCGATCACGTCGGCATAGGCGGCCGCTTCGCCGGCGAGCGCCTCGGCGTACCCGGCCAGGGCGTGTCCGATGGTGGTGGGCTGAGCCGGCCGGCGGTGGGTGTAGCCGGTGATGACCACGTCCGCGTACCGGTCAGCCTGGTCGAGCGCGTTCCGCCCGGTCGCGAGCACCCGGTCCAGCACGCCGAGCAGCTGGTCGCGCAGCAGCATCCGGAACACCCCGGCGTCCAGATCATTGCGGCTACGTGCCATCTGCACGTCCAGCTCGGACGTCGGGATGCCGCACGCCGCGGCGAGCCGCTTCTCCAGCAGATAGTAGGTGTCCTCGAAGCTGCCGTCGTACCCCGGCGCCGGAGTGGTGTCGGCGCGCAGCTCGGCCAGCCCGCGCAGCAGCCGGGCGCCCCGCTCGGCGGGGATCAGCCCCTGCTCGGTCAGCATCACGACGTGCGCCTGGCTGGCGCGCACCATGGCCGGGTAGAGGTGGCCGACGTGGTGGTCGTACGTGGGAGCCAGGTGGTGCCGCTGGTAGGTGGTCAGCGCAGGTGTGCTCATGGCGGTTCCTCGGGTTCCTTCCAGTCCGCGGGTGGGCGATCGGCCCGGCCCGCGGGGTTCGGCCGGTCAGTCGGTCAGGCCGAGCAGTCGTTCGGCGTTGCCGGCGAAGATCGCGCGGAGGTGGTCGTCGGGCAGGCCCAGCTCGCGGCAGACCCGGAGCTGGTCGTCGAGGTAGCGGGTGACGTAGCCGCGCGGGAACCAGGACGAGTCGCTGCCGAACACGATCCGGTGCGGCCCGATCGTCTCGTAGCAGCGGCGGAAGAGGTCCTCCAGCGTCAGCTTGTACGGCATCCAGCGCACCCACTGGTTCGAGCCGGACGTGTCGACGTGGATGTTGGGGCAGCCCCAGGCGGCGAAGAACAGCTCCTGCACGTGCTGCACGCCGAAGTGCGGCACCACCACGGCGAGCTCCGGGAAGCGGCGCGCCATCCGGGCCAGCTCGTCGGGACCGCCGTACCGGCCGAAGCTGAGGCCGCCGGCGCTGCCGTAGTGCCCGATGTGGATCAGGACGGGCACGCCGAGGCGCTGGGCCGTGCCCCAGAGCGGGTCCAGGTCCTCGTGGTCCAGCGGGCCGCGCAGCAGCGGGGCGAACAGCTTCAGCCCGCGCAGGCCGCGCTCGGTCACGGCGCGGTCCAGTTCGCCCGCGGCGTCCGGGCCGTACGGGTCGTGGTGGGCGAAGCCGAGCAGCAGATCCGGGTGGCGGTCCACCACGTCGGCGAGGGTGTCGTTGCCGCCGCCGGTGACGAAGACGGCCCGGCGGATGCCCTCGGTGCGCAGCTCCTGGGCCCAGCGGTCCGCCTCGTCCTGCCACCGCTCGGCGGGTGGCTCCGGGTCGGGGAAGCCCCACGCCTGGCGCCACTGCAGGGCGTAGGGGGCCGAGCCGGCGGCGCGGACCGCCCGCTCGTGCTCGCCGCCCGGGTGCATGCCGGCGGCCTGCTCGCAGGCGTGGATCGTCTCGTCCACGCCGATCCGGAAGTGCAGGTGGAAGTCGACGACGTCCAGGCCTCGCTCGATGGTCATGCTTCTCCCCGGGTCGTCAGCGGGTCGGCGGTGGGCGGGGACGGCGCTGGGGCGGCCACCCAGGCGGCCACGATCTCCCGCAGCCGCTCCGCGGCGAGCCCGCGTACCCGCCGGCCGGCCTCCTCGCTGGCCAGCGAGACATGCCCCGACCAACCCTGCCAGGGGTCGGGGCGGGACTCGACCAGCACGTACGGATGGCTCACCGGCAGCTTGGGCCGCGGCGGCAGGTCGGCGGCGGCGTCGAGGCGTACCGCGCCGGGGTCGAAGCCGAGCACGCCGGAGGTCTGGTCGACGCCCCGGACGGCATCCGGATGGCGCCCACCCTGCCCACTCCGGTCGGGCTGCTACGCGGGGCGCTGGACGCGGTCGCCGGGGTGGCCGTGCCGGTGCCCGGTGGGCTGGCGCTGTCCGTGGTCAGCGACGGCGCCCGCTACGGTGTCGTGCTCAGCGGGGAGCTGGCCCTGCCCGCCGGGGACACCGCCGTGCACCTGCGCTTCGGGCTGCCCGCCGCGCAGGACTTCGGTTGGGGCGCGGCCGGCCGGGGCGTCGGACTGCTGCTGCTGGACCTGGCGAACCCGGCCGCGCCGCAGCTGCGCCCCGTGCTGCGCCTCGGTGGGCTGGGTCTGCGGGTGGCGGCCGCCGCGTCGGGCAAGGCGCTGGTCGAGACCGGCGGCTTCCGCCTCGGGGCGGCCAGCGCGCACGTACGGGTGGACCTGCCGTTGACCGGCGCCGGGGCGCTGGGCCGCCCGACGGTGGTCGACGGCGCGGTGACCGTCGAGGGTCTCGGGTTCCCGATGGCCCCCGGCGGGGGCGGGTCGAACCCGGTCGCCGCGTCGCTGCTGCAGACCGGTGGTGGCGGCGACGGCGCCCCGGCGAACCCGCCGATCGACGTGCTGGTCGCCCGCGGCGGCGGCCGGTGGGTGGTGCTGTTCGGCGGGAAGACCGAGGCCCGCTTCGAGATCAACCGCAGTTACGGGCCGCTGCACATCGCCGAGCTGGCGCTGCTGTACAAGGCGGCCACCAGCGGGCCGGGCAAGGTCGGGGTGGCCATGGACGGCGGGGTGGCCCTGGCCGGGCTCACCCTCGACGTGGACGACCTGTCGCTGCTGGTGCCGCTGCGCAACCCCACCGACCTGAGCGCGTGGGAGGTGGAACTGACCGGGCTGTCGCTGTCGTTCACCTCCCCGGGGGTGTCGGTCGCGGGTGGGCTGGTCAAGGTCACCGGCGCCAGCGGCGTGCAGTACGACGGCATGCTCTCGGTGGACCTGGCCGGTCGCGGCCTGACCGCGGTCGGCTCGTACGCCCGGCCCCGTGACGACCTCGGCGACTACACGTCGTTGTTCGTGTTCCTCTCCGTCGGGTTCCCGCTCGGCGGCCCGCCGTACCTGTACGTGCTCGGTCTGGGCGGCGGCGCGGGCTACAACCGGAAGCTGCTGGTGCCGCGCGACCCGCAGGGTGTGCCGGCGTTCCCCCTGGTCAAGGCGATCGACGACGGCGGGTTCGGCGGCGCGGGCGGCCCGATGGGGGCGCTGGCCCGGATGTCCAAGGACATCCCGCCGGCCCGGGGCGCGTTCTGGCTGGCCGCCGGGGTCCGGTTCACCACCTTCCAGCTGCTGCACACCACCGCGCTGGCCTACGTCTCCGCCGACCGGGGCCTGGAGGTCGGGCTGCTCGGCCTGATGCGGATGGCGCTGCCGGACTCGCAGGCCGCGGTGCTCAGTGTCGAGCTGGCCCTCGCCGCCCGGTACAGCACGGTGGACAAGGTGCTGTCGGTACGGGCCGCGTTGACCCGCAACTCGTGGCTGCTGAGCCGCGACTGTCAGCTCACCGGCGGGTTCGCCTTCGTGGTCTGGTTCGACCGGCCGGAGGTGCTGCTGTCCATCGGCGGCTACCACCCCCGGTTCGCCAAGCCGGCCCACTACCCGGACGTGCCGCGGGTGGGCTTCCACTGGTCGGTCGGCGGTGGCGTGGTGGTCAAGGGGGAGTCGTACTTCACCCTGACCCCATCCGCGGTCATGCTCGGCGGCCGGCTGGAGGCCTCCTACGACCGCTCGCCGATCCGGGTCTGGTTCACCGCCGCCCTGGACGCGATCGTGCGCTGGGATCCGTTGGCCTACTCGGTGGACGTCAGCGTCAGCGTCGGCGCCCGGTTCACCATGAAGGTCTGCTTCTTCGCCTGCGCCCGGATCAACGTCAGCGTGTCGCTCGGCGCGTACGTGCACCTGGAGGGGCCGCCGCTGCGCGGCAGCGTCACCGTCGACCTGGCCATCGCCTCGGTCACGGTGCGGTTCGGCCGGGCGGAGGCGCAGAACTACCTCGACTGGTCCCAGTTCGCCACCAAGTACCTCGGCGGCGGCGACGCGGCCCGGCCGGCGACGGCCGCCACGGTGACCGCCGGCACCCTGCCGCCGGCCATCGGCAGCCGCCCGGACGGCTCGCTGGAGCGCCCGTGGTCGGTGGCGCCGGAGTTCGCGGTGCGGGTCGAGTCGCTGATGCCGCTGGCCGCCTGGCGGCTGGCCGGCGGCGTGGACGACGGCACCGGCGGGCGGACCGTGGAGGTCGTGCCCTCCGGCAACAAGGTGGGCTTCGTCCGCGCCACCATGGTCGTCACGGTCGAGCAGCGCAGTGGCACCGGCTGGGTGCCGGTGCCGGCGGTGCAGCTGCAGAGCCTGCGCCGCGCCACCGCCACCGCCGGCTTCCCGGCCGCCCTGTGGGACGGCACCCTGGCCGGCCCCAACACCAGCGGCGCCAAACCGACGATGATCCGCTCGCTGTCCGCGGTGAACCTGGCCGCCCCGGTCACCGCCGCCGAGGCCACCGGCGCGCTGCCGGACGTGGCGCTGGCCACCATGATCGAGGAGGAGACGCCGCGGCACCTGCCGCTGTCGGTGCCCG
>NZ_JBSGJR010000408.1:0-6507 GCF_053605645.1 Micromonospora sp. NPDC003776 | reverse complement strand
GCCCCTTGCCGGCAAGGGGCCCCTCCGCGTACCTCAGTCGAGCAGCTCGGTCACCGTGCCGGCGGCCACGGTGCGGCCGCCTTCGCGGACCGCGAAGCCCAGGCCGACATCCATCGCGACCGGCTTGCCCAGCTCCACCGACAGGTCAACGGTGTCGCCCGGCACGACCATCGTCACGTCACCGAGATCCACCGACCCCACCACGTCGGTGGTGCGGAAGTAGAACTGCGGCCGGTAGTTGGCGACGAACGGCGTGTGCCGCCCACCCTCGGCGGTGGTCAGCGCGTACAGCCGCGCCCGGAACCGCTGGTGCGGCGTGACGCTGCCCGGCAGCGCCACCACCTGGCCGCGCTGCACCTGGTCGCGCTTGACCCCGCGCAGCAGTACGGCGGCGTTGTCCCCGGCCTCGGCGGTCGCCAGCGACTTGCCGAACGTCTCCAGCCCGGTCGCCACGGTCGACAGCGTCGGGCCGAGGCCGACCACCTCCACCGGGTCGCCGACCCGCAGGGTGCCCCGCTCGATCGCACCGGTCACCACGGTTCCCCGCCCGGAGATCGTCAGCACGTTCTCGATCGGCATCAGGAACGGCTCACCGAGCTCGCGGGGCGGCACCGGCACGTACCGGTCGACCGCGTCGAGCAACTCCACCACGGACGAGACCCAGCGCGGGTCGCCCTCGAGCGCCCGCAGCGCCGACACCCGTACGACGGGCACCTCGTCACCGGGGAACCCGTACTCGGACACCAGCTCCCGGACCTCGAGCTCGACCAGGTCGAGCAGCTCCGGGTCCTCGACCGCGTCGGCCTTGTTCATCGCCACCACCAGGTAGGGCACGCCCACCCGCTGCGCGAGCAGCACGTGCTCGCGGGTCTGCGGCATCGCCCCGTCCAGCGCGGAGACGACCAGGATCGCCCCGTCGACCTGCGCCGCGCCCGTGATCATGTTCTTCACGAAGTCGGCGTGGCCGGGCATGTCCACGTGGGCGTAGTGCCGGGTCGCGGTCTCGTACTCGACATGGGCGATGTTGATGGTGATGCCGCGCGCCACCTCCTCCGGCGCCCGGTCGATGCCGTCGAAGGAGACGAACCGGTTGGCGGCGGGGTCGCGGTCGGCCAGGACCTTGGTGATCGCGGCGGTCAGGGTCGTCTTGCCGTGGTCGACGTGACCCATCGTGCCGATGTTGAGATGCGGCTTCGTACGCACGAACTGGCTCTTGGCCATGATGAGACTCCACAGTGGGAACGAGCTGGCGGAGAACGAACGCGGGCGGGTGCCACTCCGCGGAAAAACCGCGCCAGAACCGCACGTCACGGCGCGCCTACCAGGGCAGCGCCGGAACACCGGGCCACCCTCCTCCGTGGTTCTGCCGCAGCGGGAGGAGGGTCAGCGTCGGGTATCTGCCAGCCACGCGCACACGCCGACGGCGCCCGGCAGGTGGAAACCTGCGGGCCGCACGGAGCCGACGGTGCCGAACATGGCGATCACGGTAGCCACGAACGTCCGGCGGGGCGACCGATATTCCCGCCGGGATGTAACCGACGCCGGGCCCGGGAGAAGGCTGAGGCCGCCAGGCGGGAGCTCGCCCGAGCGGACGAGCCGGCGACGAGGGAAGGCGCCTGGTGGACCGGGATCATCGACGAGATGGCGGCGACGGCTTGAGCCTCAACCTCCAGGGATGTGCTGCGGCTGACCTCACCGACTTCCGCTGTTGATGTCAGGCATGTGCCGGTACACCGGTGACAACCAGGTGTGGCATGGTGCCCGGATGATCGACAGCCGTAGGGCATTGGAGACCGTGATCCGGCACGCCGTCGACCTCGAGGACGACTACGACGACGTGGCCCCGATCGTCACGGCGCTGACGGCCTGCGGGGACACCAGTCTCGTGCCGCGGTTGCGCGAGGCACTGGACCAGTTCCTGAATGAGAAGAACTTCTACGGCCGCGACCTGATCGCCGCGGTCCTCGCCGGCATCCAGGGCGTGGCGGCGCTGCCGGTGCTGCTGCGCGCCTCAGCGCATGATCTTGGGGATGACCAGGACGGCCTCCGGTCCGAGATCATCGAGCTGATGCACGCGGACCCTGGGGCCAGCCGGCGCGTGGTGCGCGAGTTCGCCACCGCTACCCGGCCCGAACTTCGTCGGGTGGGGCTGTGGGCGCTCGGGTTCGTCGCCGCCACCGCTGGGCCCACCGCGAGCAGCTCCTGACCCGCTGGCGGACGACCCGGACCCGATGGTCCGCCAACGGGTCCGGGTCGTGGCACGACATGTCGCTCCGCAAGCGTTTCCTCCGCCGGTACGCCGAGAACCCAGGAGAGCCACCTCGTGCTGATCCCACCGCCGGCGAACTGCCGGGCCGCGGCGATGGGGCCTCGTCGTTAGACTCACCGGCCGTGACGTCCTCCCTCACCCCGATCGACGTGGCCCATGCGCTGTTGCAGGAGGGCCGGTTGGTCGAAGCCGAACAAGTCATGGTGCGAGAGCTGCGCTCTGTCGAGGCGACGCATGGTCACGGCAGCCCGGCCTGGGCGTCGGCCCAGTGCGACCTGGGGAATGTCCTGCTGAACGCCGGCCAGCTCGACCGCGCGATCGACTGCTATCACCACGCGACCGCGGCGTCCCTGCACGAGGATCCGCAGACCCGCCGGGATCACCTGACCTACCGGCTGAACCTGGGTATGGCATTGCGGATGGCCGGACGGCTCGACGAGGCCGAGGCCGAACTCCGCCGGGGCGCACAGGATCGTCTCGCCTTCTACGGCCGTGAGCACGCCGGGTACGCCTTCGGCCTCGAACCGCTGGCGGACGTGCTGCTGCAGCGCGGGGACCTTCGGCAGGCCCGGCAGGTCATCGAGGAGACGGTGCACAACTTCTGGCGCAACGGGCATGAGCGAGTCGCCACCGCCCTGGCGTTGCGGGCGGAGGTCGTGAAGGCCGACACCGCTGAAGGGACGTCCTTCCCGGCCCTGGACCAACTGCCGGACGACGTCGTGGAGCAGTTGGCCCTGTCGGTCATCAACCGGCGCGGCCAGGGCGACCCGGCGACCCACAAAGCGGTGCTCACCGACCTGGTCGCCACCCTGGAGGCGCGGCTCGGCGTCGACCATCAGGCGACGCTGAACGTGCTGTCCGCACTGGCGAACCTCGGCTCCGACGTCGGTGACCAGGCCGGGCGGATCGAGGCGATCCAGCGGGTGCTCGACTCCTACGATCGCCAGGGCAGGGCGGAGGACGCTCTCATGGCCGCTCTCGGCCTGGCGATGGCACAGAGCGACGCGGGCGATGACGAGGAGGCGTTGCGCACGTACGCGTCGGCGTACGGCAGGGCGCAGCGCATCGGCCGCCCGGAGTTGGACAGCCAGGTGCTGCGCAACTGGGGCCTCGCCCTGAAGGAAGCCGGCCAGGTGGGCCCGGCGGAGCAGCGGCTGGCCGAGGCGGTGGCCCAGGCCAGCCGGGGCGCCGACTACGAGACCGTCGGCCGTGCGAAGGTCGCCCTCGGTCTCTTCCTCCAGCATGAGGGACGGCTGGCGCAGGCACGTGGGGTCCTGGAGGAGGGCCTGTCCGTGCTGGATCCCGTGCACCCGGACGCGATGGTCGGCCGCAGCCACCTCGGCGCCGTCCTGGACGGCCGCACCTGCGGGTGCGGTGATATGCAGGGAACGATCGAGGAGGCGTTCCGGCAGTTCGTCACCAGCAAGCTGCCCGCGGACCTGCTGGCCGACCTGGACGTGGCGATCGAGGACGGCGACTTCCAGATCAAGGTCGAGCTGCGCCGCGAGCCGACCGAGGCGGAGATCGAACGCCTCAACGGCGTCATCCGGTCCGCGCACGCCGAGTTCCGCCGCCGGATAGCGGAGCCCCGTTACGCGGGCTGACAGATTCCGGCCGGCCACGCCGGCGCACCCGTGAAAGCGCGGAGAGCCGATGACCTGCTGGCCGAGCCTGGCGGGGATGACGCGACGCCCGGTCATCCCCGCCCGGCAGGTCGGGACACGGCCGAGGCCACTACCAGGGCAGCGGGCCGTCCTCGTCGAAGAACCCGCCGGTCGGGCCGTCCGCGCCGAGCGTCGCCAGGCGCACCACCACGGCCGCACCCTGCGCGGCGCTGCGGTGACCGGTGTGGTCGTTGATGTCGGTGGCGCAGAAGCCGGGGGCGGCGACGTTGACGAGGATGCCGTCCTTGCGCAGCTCGTTCGCGTACTGCACGGTCAGCGCGTTCAGCGCCGCCTTGGATGGGGTGTACGGCGGCCACCGGTGGCAGGCCCGCGAACGGTCCGTCCGGGTCGCTGCTGAGGGCCAGCGACGCGGCGTCGCTGCTGAGGTTGACGATGCGCGGCGCCGGCGACCGCCGCAGCAGCGGCAGCATGGCGTTGGTCACCGCGATCACCCCGAAGACGTTGGTCTCGAAGACCGCCCGCACGATGCCAAGGTCGGCGCTGCTGGGGGCCTGAGGGCGTACGTCCAGCGGGGCGGCCGGGCCGGCGCCGGAGATGCCGGCGTTGTTGACCAGCACATCGAGGTGCCCGAAACGCTCCCGCACCCACCTCGCCGCCGCCCGGACGGTGGCCGGGTCGGTGACGTCCAGGGTGACCGGGTACGCGTCGCCGCCCACCGTCCGCACCGCCGCCGCGGCCTCCTCGCCCTGCCGCGGGTTCCTGGCCCCGATCAGGACCGTCATGCCCAGCGTGGCGAGTTGCTCGCTGGTTGCCCGGCCGATTCCCTTGTTCGCCCCGGTGATCAGCGCGATCTTGTGGGTCTGCTCGCTCACCATCAGCTCCTTCTCGTGGCGGTTGGCCCGCGCGACCTGCGCGGCCCTGACGAAGAGGGAGATGCCGGCGGGCCGGCCCCCGTGACGGCGCGGTGGTGTGGCCTGCGCCACCCATCAGGGGTGTCACAGCGCGGCGACGACCGGCATCTTGTGGTGGCAGGGTCGAGTGCGACAGGCAGGAGCGGACATGAACGAGCGCAACGAGGGAACCATTGGCACGGCCGACCCGGCCGGCCCGCTCGCTCGTGAGGGCCGCACGGATGCCGCCACCGACGCGTTCGTGGCGCACCGCAACCTGCTGTTCACCGTCGCCTACGAGATGCTCGGCTCGGCCGCCGACGCGGAGGACGTCCTGCAGGAAACCTGGCTGCGGTGGGTGGGCGTCGACCTCGACACGGTACGGGACCAGCGGGCGTATCTGGTCCGGATCACCACCCGCCAGGCCCTCACCCGGCTGCGTACGCTGCGCCGCCGCAAGGAGTCCTACGTCGGCCCGTGGCTGCCCGAGCCGTTGCTGACCACACCCGATGTGGCCGAGGACGTCGAGTTGGCCGACAGCGTGTCGATGGCGATGCTGCTGGTGTTGGAGACACTCACGCCGACCGAGCGGGCGGTGTTCGTGCTGCGCGACGTGTTCGACCTGGCGTACGACGAGATCGCCGAGGCCGTGGACAAGAGCCCGGCCACGGTCCGCCAGATCGCCCACCGGGCCCGGGCACACGTCGCCGCGCGCCGGCCGCGCGGGGCCGCTTCCGCGGCGCAGACCCGCGACGCGCTCGCGGCGTTCCAGCGGGCGGTCGAAACCGGCGACCTGCAGCAGCTGCTGGACGTCCTCGCGCCGGACGTGGTCTTCCTCGGTGACGGCGGCGGGGTCGTGCAGGCCGTCCTGCGGCCGATCGTCGGGGCCGACAAGGTGGCCCGCCTGCTGACCGCCGGGCGGGACCGGATCGCCACGGTGGTGTCGCTGCAGCCGGCACAGGTCAACGGCCACCCGGCGCTCATTCTCCGGCTCAACGGCGAGCTCGACACGGTCATCGCGGCCCGCATCGACGACGGCCTCGTCACCGGGCTCTACGCCGTGCGCAACCCGGAGAAGCTGTCCCGGATCGAGCGGGAGACCGCCGTGAGCCGCTGAGTCTGAACGGGGAATTCTGGTGCGGTCGCCCCGGCCGGCGCCCGCAGAGCTTCGGTGAGCCCGTGGACGGGCACTGGGCCGTATCCTGGTCGCTACGCTTCCCACCCGAGAATGAGGAAGCCATGAGCAGCCTCCTGGACCGCGTCCCCATGGGCCAGCGTCATTCCCCCGTTCTCGCCGGTACACCAAGCCTGCCTGCGTCGCACCCTGACGGGCACGCCCGGCAGGAACCATCGACGTTGGGACCCGCGCGATGACCCATGCCCCCGCCTCCCTGGTCCTTTTCCTGCTGGGCTGGGTGCTGCTCGTGTTACAGCCGGGTGGGATCGCCCTCGGCTACGCGGTCGCGCGCCGGCACCGCCGGGTCGGTGGCCGCCACCCGGTACTGGTGGCGATCGTCGGCTGGTTCGCCGGCTGCCTCGTCACCTGGCTCTTCCTCGCCCCCGTCGGGGCCGCGCTCGATCACCTGAACGTCGACTCGACGTGGCTGCTGATTCTGCTCAGCTATCTGCCGGTGTGGCTGCTCGCGTGGCTCATCGCGCGGGCAGCGGCGACTGTCGAGGGGCCGTCGCCCACCGGCCCCGGCGGGTAGGCGCCCGGTCGCGC
>NZ_JBSGJR010000407.1:0-6530 GCF_053605645.1 Micromonospora sp. NPDC003776 | reverse complement strand
CCGGCCGAGCCGCTCGGCGCCCGGGACTGAGCTCGACGCCAGGGGCCCCGGCGGTCGCCCGCCGGGGCCCCTGCGTCGGTCAACCGGTCAGAAGGCGCCCACGCCGTTGGGGGTGCCGAGGCCGCTCGGGCCGTCCCAGCCGGCCCGGGCGGTGCACCACTGGCTGGTGGGGCAGGTGCCGTTGCTGCCGGAGGTGACGTCGAACAGCGCGCCGGTGTGGCTGTACGGGTAGTTGTTGTCGATCGAGGCGGCGTTGGCGGCCAGCCCGTACACCCCGGCGATCACCGGGGCGGCGACGCTGGTCCCGCCGAACACCAGCCAGCCGGACAGGCCCTGGTAGGCGGTGCTGTCGTAGACCGCGACGCCGGTGTTCGGGTCGGCGACGGCGGACACGTCGGCCACCGCCCGCTTCGCGCAGCCGGTGCCGGCCGCGGCCTGCCCGCTCAACGCCGTGTTGTACGTCGAGCAGCCGCTGCCGGCGCCCTTCCACACCGTCTCGGTCCAGCCGCGGGTGCCGCTGGAGCGGGTCAGCGAGGTGCCGCCGACCGCGGTGACGTAGTGCGAGGAGGCCGGGTACTCGACGCCGTAACCCGCGTCACCGGAGCTGACCGTGATCGCGATGCCGGGGTGGTTGAAGTACGAGCCGTAGGTGGCGTCGGAGGCGTCGGAACCGCCGTAGCTGTTGCTGATCACGTTGGCCCCGAGCTGGGCGGCCATGTTCTCCGCCGCGCCGAGGTTGGCGAACGAGTTGGTCTTCGCCTCGACCAGCAGGATCTTGCAGTTGGGGCAGATCGCGGAGGCCATGTCGAGGTCCAGCGAGATCTCCTGCGCCCAGCCGCCGTCCTTGCGCGGGTAGGCGGTCCCGCCGGTCTGGTCGACCTTGCGGAAGCAGCCGTTGGCGGTGGTGCACGGCGGCAGGCCGTACTGGCTGCGGTAGACGCCGAGGTCCGCCTCGGCGGTGGGGTCGTCGTAGGCGTCGACGATGGCGATCGTCTGCCCGGCGCCCGCGGTGGCGGACGGGAGGTTGTACGCCGACTGGAGGTCGGCCGGCCCGTAGCCGGAGGGGGTGGCGTGGGGGGTCACGCCGCCCTTGAGGGGGGTGGTGTCGGTGCGTACGACGGCGTGGCAGGAGGCGCTGCCGGCCACCGGCGCGGGGCACGAGTGGAGGGTGGCGTGGGACACGCCGGTCGGGGACTGGGCCTGGGCGGGATTGGCGACGGTCAGCCAGGACGTGGCGGCGGTGGCCGCGACGGCGAGGCCGGCCATGCGACGGGTGACGCGCATGTGGCTCTCCAAGAAGGGAGGAAGGAAGAGCTGACCTGCGCGGAAGCGTAAGCCCGTTGCTCCGGGCAAGCAATGGAAGTTGATCGATCACCGGGGCAGCGTTTTTGGCCCTCGGAGTGTTACTCGCCGACGCCGCCGGGTGTGTCCCCTGTCACGCGCCCGGCCGACATCCCCGCTCGGGTCGGAGCGACCCGGGCACTCCCGCGTACGCTAGGAAGCCGACCAGCAGCAGGGGTCGTCCCTCCCGGCACCGGCCGACCGGAGATCACCGCCGTCCCACCGGGGCGACCGTCGCGGCGACCGGGTGGCACCGGCGGGGACGACCGGCCCCGCGCCGCTTCGGCAGGTCGGCATCCGCTCCCCCGCCCCGGGGGGCCGGCGTGCCAGCCGCCCGACCGGTCGGCACCGCAGTTACGGCACAGATCCGGGTGCGCCCGGGGGATGACCCCGGCCCGTGCCCCGGCAACCGCAGACAGGAGTATGGAGGGTATGCAGCTACGCACCGACCTCCGCAACGTCGCCATCATCGCCCACGTCGACCACGGCAAGACGACCCTGGTCGACGCCATGTTGCGGCAGGCCGGCGCCTACGGCGCCCGCGGTGAGGACACCGAACGGGTCATGGACTCGATGGACCTCGAGCGGGAAAAGGGCATCACCATCCTGGCCAAGAACACCGGCGTGCACTACCTGCCGGCGGACGGGTCCGAGCCGGTCACTATCAACATCATCGACACCCCCGGGCACGCCGACTTCGGCGGCGAGGTCGAGCGCGGCCTCACCATGGTCGACGGGGTGGTGCTGCTGGTCGACGCCAGCGAGGGCCCGCTCCCGCAGACCCGGTTCGTGCTCCGCAAGGCGCTGCGCGCCCGGCTGCCGATCATCCTGGTGATCAACAAGGTGGACCGTCCGGACGCCCGGATCAAGGAGGTCGTGGACGACACCTACGAGCTCTTCCTCGACCTGGACGCCGACGAGGAGCAGATCGACTTCCCGATCGTCTACGCCTGCGCCCGCGACGGCATCGCCTCGCTGACCCAGCCGGCCGACGGCGCGGTACCCGACGACAGCCACAACCTGGAGCCGCTGTTCCGCACCCTGCTGGACACCATCCCGGCCCCGGCCTACGAGGAGGACGCGCCGCTGCAGGCGCACGTCACCAACCTGGACGCCTCGCCGTTCCTCGGCCGGCTGGCGCTGTGCCGGGTCCGGCAGGGCACCATCAGCAAGGGCCAGACCGTCACCTGGTGCCGCACCGACGGCAGCAGCCAGCGGGTCCGCATCTCCGAGCTGCTGATGACCGAGGGTCTGGAGCGCAAGCCGGCCGACTCCGCCGGCCCCGGTGACATCATCGCCGTCGCCGGCATCCCGGAGATCATGATCGGCGAGACCCTCGCCGACGCGGAGAACCCGATCCCGCTGCCGCTGATCACCGTCGACGAGCCGGCCATCTCGATGACCATCGGCACCAACACCTCGCCGCTGGTCGGCCGGGTCAAGGGCGCCAAGGTCACCGCGCGCATGGTCAAGGACCGGCTCGACAAGGAGCTGGTCGGCAACGTCTCGCTGCGGGTCCTGCCCACCGAGCGCCCGGACGCCTGGGAGGTGCAGGGCCGCGGTGAGCTGGCCCTGGCCATCCTGGTCGAGCAGATGCGCCGCGAATCCTACGAGCTGACCGTCGGCAAGCCGCAGGTCGTCACCAAGGAGATCGACGGGAAGACCTGCGAGCCGGTCGAGCGGCTCACCATCGACGCCCCGGAGGAGTACCTGGGCGCGATCACCCAGCTCCTCGCCACCCGCAAGGGCCGGATGGAGCAGCTGGTCAACCACGGCACCGGCTGGATCCGGATGGAGTGGCTGGTGCCGGCGCGCGGCCTGATCGGCTTCCGCACCGAGTTCCTCACCGAGACCCGGGGCACCGGCATCCTGCACCACGTCTTCGAGTCGTACGAGCCGTGGTTCGGCGAGCTGCGCACCCGCAACAACGGCTCGCTGGTCGCCGACCGGGCCGGTGCCGTCACCGCGTTCGCGATGACCAACCTCCAGGAGCGCGGCCAGCTCTTCGTCGAGCCGGGCACCGAGGTGTACGAGGGCATGATCGTCGGGGAGAACTCCCGCTCCGACGACATGGACGTCAACATCACCAAGGAGAAGAAGCTCACCAACATGCGGTCGTCGACCGCGGACGAGACCGAGAAGCTGATCCCGCCGCGCAAGCTGTCGCTGGAGCAGGCCCTCGAGTTCTGCCGCGAGGACGAGTGCGTCGAGGTGACCCCGGCCGCGGTGCGCATCCGCAAGGTCGTGCTGGACCAGACCCAGCGCGGCCGGATGGCCGCCCGCCGCAAGCACGCCGGCTGACCCGTACCCGCACCACCCGGAGCCCGGACCGCCCCCTCGGCGGCCCGGGCTCCGCCGTTCCCACCGCACCCCCGTCCCGGCCCGCGTCGACCGTGGGCGCGGCGGTCAGCGGATCCTGGTGGCCTGGAGGGCGAGGATGTCGGGGAGCGGGCCGGGGCCCGACTCCACGACCCGGGTCAGGGTCAGGCCGGCGGCGGTGACCGCGGTCAGCAGGTCGGCCAGGGGCAGGTGCCAGGCGCCCACCCGGGCCCGCACCCCGGTGGAGTTCCACGAACGGAAGGTGCGGTCGCGCTCGGCGTAACCGCCGTCGACCACGATCCGGCCCGGGTCGGAGCGGTCCGCGAACGCGCCGACGTAGCAGGGGTGCACGCCCACGTGAACCAGCCGACCGCCCGGGGCGAGCACCCGGGCCGCCTCGGCGACGGCCGCCGGATAGTCCGGCATGTCGGTGTGGGCGAGCACGCACACCACCGCCGGCACGGCGGCGTCGGCCAGCGGCAACGCGCCGGCGTCGGCCCGCAGCACCGGCAGCCGGCCCCGCGCGTGGCGCAGCTGGCCGGCGGACAGGTCCGCCCCGACCGGGCTCCAGCCGAGCCGGCGCAGCTCCGCGGCGTGCGCCCCGGTGCCGCAGCACAGGTCGAGACACCGGCCCGGGCCGGCGCCCAGCAACTCGGCCAGCAGCCCCCGCACCCGGTCGCTGTACCCGGCGGCGGTGGTGGTGACGTAGTCCTCGTACCAGTCGGCGATGGCGTCGTACGCGGCGGTCGTCATCTGCGCACGGTAGACCCACGGCCGGGCGGACCGCAGCCCCGCCGACGCCGATGATCCGCTACGGTCACCGGCATGACCTGGGAGGATCTCGACGCGCACCTCGACAAGGTGCCCGGCACCGTCTCCGCGTACGTGGGGCGGCTGGGCGCCCGGCCGACCTGGACCCGACTGCCCGACGCCACCCACTACGCCGCGAGCACCATGAAGGTCGGCGTGCTGGTGGCGCTGCACCGCGCCGCCGCGGCGGGCCGGCTCGACCTGGACGCCCCGATCCCGGTGCGCAACACCTTCGACTCCGCGCTGCCCGGGGCACCCCGGTTCGCCTGCGCCCAGCACTACGACAACGACGACGCGGTCTGGGACCGGGTCGACGGCACCGCTCCCCTGCGCTGGCTCGCCGAACGGATGATCGTCCGATCCAGCAACCTGGCCACCAACATCTGCATCGGCCAGGTCGGGCTGCCGGCGGTGGCCGAGGTGTGGGCCCTGGCGGGCGCCCGGCACAGCGTCACCGGCCGAGGCATCGAGGACTTCGCCGCCCGCGAGGCCGGCATCACCAACCTGGTCACCGCCGGCGACCTCGCCGCCCTGCTCGGCGAGCTGGCGCTGGGCGCACAGCGGCCCGGCCCGCTCGCCTCCCCCACCGCCTGCACGGCCATGCTGGACGTGCTGTTCGCCCAGGAACACCGGGAGGACCTCGCCGCCGGCCTGCCCGAGGGCACCCGGATCGCGCACAAGAACGGCTGGGTACGCGGGGTCCGGCACGGCGCCGGAGTGGTCTTCCCCGCCGACGCCCCGCCGTACGCCGTCGTCGCCTGCACCACCACCGACCTGGCCGACGGCGGCCCGAGCGGCGAGGACGAGGACGACGCCTGCCACCTCATCGCCGACCTCTCGGCCCGGGTCTGGGCCGCCCGGCACGACCTGGCCGACTGAGCGCCGCCGCCGGCCGGGGGCGCGCGGCCGGCGGCACCCTCACTCCAGCAGGTTCGCCCGCAGCGCCGCCACCGTCGCGTCGGTCACCCCCAGACCGTCGCGCAGGTACGCCCCGAACGACCCGTGCACCCGCCGCACCTCGTCGTACGCGGCGTCCAGGTACTCCGGCCGCACCTCCAGCAACGGCCGCGCCGCCGCCGGGTCCAGATCCGGCCGCCGGCGGCTCATCGCGGCCAGCAGCACCTCGCGCAGGCTCTCGGTCAACTCGTTGTGCCGCAGGTAGTCCGCCCGGATCGACGCCTCGTCCACGCCCAACGCGGTCAACAGCACCACCGACAGCCACCCGGTGCGGTCCTTCCCGGCCGAGCAGTGGAACAGCAGCGGCAGGTTCCCCGCCTCGGCGGCCAGCCGGACCGCCGCCCCGAACCCGGCCCGCGCCGACTCCCCGGTGACGAACCACCGGTAGATCTCGCACATCGCCGCCGGCACGCCCTCCCGGGCCACCGCCGCGTACGCCGCCAGGTCGTGGCCCAGCAGCACCGCCGAGACGTACGTGAACACCGGGTGGGCCGGGTCGTACACCGGCAGCTGCACCACCCGCGGCTCACCGGACAGGCGGTCCGGCGGCGCCACCTCCTGCTCGCTGGCGTGCCGCAGATCCACCACGCAGGCCGGGGCGAGCTTGCCCAGCACCGGCAGGTCCTCGTCGGTGAGCCGGCCCAACGCGGCGGTCCGGATCAGCCGACCCGCCCGTACCCGCCGGCCGGCACCAGCCGGCAACCCGCCCAGATCACGCGCGTTCGGCGCGCCCACCAGTACCCAGTCCCGTCCCGCCATCGGCCCTCCCCTGTCGCCGGCCACCTGGATATAGGGTGCCGGACATGACGATCGCCGCGGTACGCACCCACCGGCTCTCCGCCCCCTTACACACCCCGTTCGTCACCGCGCTGCGCCGCACCACCACCGTGGACACCCTGATCGTCGAGGTCGTCGACAGCGACGGGCGGTCCGGGTACGGCGAGGCGCCCCAGGTCTGGCAGGTCACCGGGGCGTCCACCGCCGGCGCCGAGGCGTGCGTCCGGGACCTGCTCGGGCCGCGGCTCGTCGGCCGGGACGCCGATGACCTGAACGCCCGCTGCGCCGAGGTGGAGCGGGCGGTCGCCGGCAACGAGTCGGCCCGG
>NZ_JBSGJR010000406.1:0-6559 GCF_053605645.1 Micromonospora sp. NPDC003776 | reverse complement strand
TTTGCGTCGAGTAACCGGCGTGTGCCGACGCAAACTCCTTGATCAACGCGAGCAAGGGGGGTCAGTGGCGGGGGGCCTCGGCGACCACGGTGGGGGAGAATTCGTTGGCGGCCTCGACGGCCCATTCGAGGGCGAAGTCCGCTTCCGCCTCCCAGCCCGGCTCGCCGCCGACGAAGTGCGACCGGCCGGGGTACAACCGATAGCTGGTGATCGCGGTCGAGCCCCGGTAGAGGTTGGCGTTGGCGGCCACCACCGACGGCGGCACCACGTGGTCCTCGCCGCCGGCGGTGAGCAGCAGCGGCGCCCGGTCGGACCGCTTCTTGTTCACCTCGGTCGCCGCGTCCGGGTTCAGGTTGGCGAACGCCGCCTCGAAGAGCACGTGACCGGCGCCGGGTACGGCGTACCGATCCCAGGCCGCGTCCGACTGCTCGGGGCTGATCGTGTTGCCGAAGGCGTACCGGAAGTCCTCCTTGGAGAACGGCACCGCGCGGTGCCGGTTCGCCGGGTTGTGCAGGATCGAGTACGCCGAGCGCAGCGTGGCGCGCGGCAGCTTCAGCACGCCCTTGATCTGGGCGGGGTGGATGCCGACGCCGGCGGCGCCGAGTCTCCGGTCCAGCAGCAGTTGCGTGATCAGGCCGCCGAAGGAGTGGCCCATGATGATCGGCGGTCGGGGCAGGTTCCGGACGATCCCGGCGTAGTGGTTGACGATGTCGGTGATCCGCTGACGGGCGATCGGCGTGGGGTCCGCCCGCAGTTCCTCGACCTCCCGGTCCATCCCCGGCCAGGCCGGGGTGAGCACCCGGAAACCGCGCGCCGCGTACCGTTCGGCCCACTTCTCCCAGCTGCGCGAGGTCATCCAGAGTCCGTGGATCAGCACGACCGTGTCGACCCGCCCCGTCGGTACCCCCATGGCCCGGCCCCCGTTCCGCGTTGTCGGACGAGTGCGTCGGTTACCCGGCCCGGTCGCGCTCACTCCCGGCCGGGGGCTGCCCGGCGACGCCCTTGATGAGCAGGTCGAGCCCGAACTCGAACCGGGTGTCCCCGTCGCCGTTCATCAGCTCGTCCACGTGCTCCCGCAGGTGTGGATAGCTGCCCGCCGGAAGGCTCCGGTAGTAGTCGGTGAGCTGGGTCCGCAGCCGGGCCCACCAGGCCTGCTGGTCCTGGCCGGAGGCGCGCACCTTCTCCGCGTACAGGGCGCCCTCGTAGGCGTCTCCGGCGATGTAGAGGAAGAGCCGGTCGAGAAACCAGGCCGCCGGCTGGGCCGGTACGCCGCCGGCCCGCAGGATGGCCAGCAGCCCGTCGGTGACCCGCAGCGCGTTCGGTCCGCTCGGAATGGTGGCCAGTGAGGCCAGTGCCAGCTCGGTGTGCGTGGCGTAGACCCGGTACGCCTGCCGGGCCACGTCCCGGACCTGTTCCGTCCAGCGGTCCGGGTCCGGCTCCGGCACGGTGATCTCCGCGCTGGCCCGGTCCACGAGTAGTTCGAGTAGCTCCTCGCGGCCGGAGACGTGGGCGTAGAGCGAGGCGGGGCCGGTGCCCAGCTCCTGCGCCACCCGGCGCATGCTCAGCCCGCCCAGCCCCTCGCGGCTGATCACGGCGAGGGCGGCGTCGACCACCGCCGGCTGGCTCAGCGCCTGTCGGGGCGCGCGGCCACGGGGTCGGGTACGCCAGGGCGGGGCGGGCTGTTCGCTCACGGACGACCTCCGGATCGGGGACTCGAACATCGTACTTGCCGCGAACGCCGTTCGTTGATAGAACGGTGTTCGTCAACGAACAGTGTTCGCAGCAGCGGAGGACGTGATGACGACCGAACTGAGCTCACCGGCGCCGCCCGGCGGGGCCGGCGCCGAACCCGCCGGCCACCCGTGGCGTTGGTACGCCCTGGCGGTGATCCTCGCCGCCGAGGTGATGGACCTGCTCGACGTGCTGGTCACCAACTTGGTTGGACCGGCCATCCGGGCCGACCTCGGCGGCTCGCCCACGGTGATCCAGTGGATCGGCGCCGGTTACACCCTCGCGATGGCCGTCGGGCTGGTCACCGGCGGTCGCCTCGGCGACCTGTACGGCCGACGCCGGATGTTCCTGATCGGGGTGCTCGGCTTCACCGCCGCCTCCGCGGCCTGCGCGCTCGCCGGCAGCCCCGGCACGCTGATCGCCGCCCGGGTGGCGCAGGGCCTGTTCGGGGCGGTGCTGCTCCCGCAGGGCCTCGGACTGATCAAGGAGATGTTCCCGCCGAAGCAGCTGGCCGCCGCGTTCGGCGCGTTCGGCCCGGTCATGGGGATCTCCGCCGTCGGCGGCCCGATCCTGGCCGGCTGGCTGGTCGACGCCGACCTCGCCGGCACCGGCTGGCGGGCGATCTTCCTGATCAACGTCCCGCTCGGCCTGCTCGCCGCCGCAGGCGCGGCGCGCTTCCTGCCCGAGTCCCGCGCCACCCACGCCAGCCGCCTCGACCTGCCCGGGGTCGGCCTCGTCTCGCTCGGGGCGCTGCTCCTGGTGTACCCGCTCGTGCAGGGGCGCGAGCACGACTGGCCCGGGTGGGCCTTCGCCATGCTGGCCGGGGCCGCCGTGGTCTTCGCGGTCTTCGCCGGGTACGAGCTGCGCCGGCAGCGCGCCGGGCGGGACCCGCTGGTGGTGCCCACCCTGTTCCGCCGCCGCGCGTTCACCGGCGGGCTGGTCGCCGGCCTGGCCTTCTTCACCGCGCTCGCCGGCTTCTCGCTGGTGTTCAGCCTCTATCTCCAGCTCGGGCTCGGCTGGTCGCCGCTGCGTACCGGCCTCGCCGGGGTGCCGCAGGCGCTCGGCATGGTGGTCGCCTTCGTCATCGCCGGGGCGGGCCTGGCCCAACGGCTCGGCCGCCTGCTCATCCACCTTGGACTGGTGGTGGTGCTGGCCGGGGTCGCCGGGATGCTGCTCACCCTGCACCTGATCGGCGACCACGTCACCCCCTGGCGGATGGCCCCCGCACTGCTGGCGGTGGGCTTCGGCATGGGCCTGGTGATGGCGCCGTTCTTCGACATCGTGCTCTCCGGCGTCGCCGACGAGGAGACCGGCTCGGCCTCCGGCACCCTGACCGCCGTCCAGCAACTCGGCGGGGCGCTCGGTGTCGCCCTGCTCGGCACCGTCTTCTTCGACGCGATCGGGCACGGGGTGTCGCACGCGGTACGGCTCACCCTCGTCGCGGAGCTGGGCCTGCTGCTGGTCACGCTCGTCGGCGCGTTCCTGCTGCCCCGGCGGGCCAGGGAAGGGGTCGGCGGCGGGCACTGACGGACCCGGCCCGGGCGGGACGTCCGCCCGCCCGGCCGGGCCTGACAAATGTCATGGTCCGAAGGTGACGCGCGCTCCGGGGAACCGGACGCCGGGGACCGGACCATCATTGTCATGACCGACACCGCACCGGCCGTCGAACTGGCCGGACTCACCAAGACCTTCGGCCCGGTGACCGCCGTCGACGGACTGAGCCTCCGGATCGAGCCGGGCGAGGTGGTGGCCTTCCTCGGCCCCAACGGCGCCGGCAAGACCACCACGGTGGACATGCTGCTCGGCCTGGCCCGCCCGGACGCCGGCACCGTCCGGCTCTTCGGCGGCACCCCGGGCGAGGCCGTCCGGCTCGGCCGGGTCGCCGCCGTGATGCAGACCGGCGGCCTGCTCAAGGACCTCACCGTCGCCGAGACGGTACGGATGACCGCGCACTTCTACGGCCACACCCGCCCGGTGGCCGAGGTGCTGGAGCGCGCGGGCATCGCCGACATCGCCGACCGGCCGGTGGGCAAGTGCTCCGGCGGCCAGCAGCAGCGGCTGCGGTTCGCCCTGGCGCTGCTGCCGGACCCGGACCTGATGGTGCTGGACGAGCCGACCACCGGGATGGACGTCGAGGGCCGGCGGGACTTCTGGCAGGCGATCCGGGCCGACGCCCGGTCCGGCCGGACCGTCCTCTTCGCCACCCACTACCTCGACGAGGCCGACGCGTACGCGGACCGGATCGTGCTGGTCCGCCAGGGCCGGGTGGTCGCCGACGGGACCACCGCCGAGATCAAGAACCTGGCCGCCGGCCGGCTCGTCCGGGCCACCCTGCCCGGCGCCGACCAGGCCGCGCTGGCCGCGCTGCCCGGCGTGCAGGCGGTCGAGGTACGCGGCGACGCCATCCTGGTGCACACCGAGGACTCCGACGTGGTCGCCCGGCACCTGCTCACCCGGACCGCCGCCCGGGACCTGGAGATCACCTCACGCAACCTCGAGGACGCCTTCCTCGCCCTGACCACCTCCGCCGCCTGACCACCGACGCGCTGAACCGGAGTCCCGAGATGACTGTCACCGCCTCACCCACCACCGCCGCCACCCGGGCCGGGGACCGCCGGCCGCCCGCCCTGGGCGGCTTCTCCACCGCCGTGCTCGGCATCGAGATCCGCCGGGTCCTGCGCAACCGCCGGACCCTGATCTTCATCCTGGTCATGCCGGCGGTCTTCTTCCTGCTCTTCGGAGCGCCGCAGCGCGGCCAGAACCTGGACAACGGCCTGCCGGTGACCGGCTGGATCATGATCAGTCTCGCCGTTTACGCGGCGATGGTCGCCACCACCAGCGCCGGGGCGGCGGTCGCCACCGAGCGGGCGCTGGGCTGGAGCCGGCAACTGCGGCTCACCCCGCTGCGCCCGCCCGCGTACGTGGCGATCAAGGTGGCCACCGCGATGGTGCTCGGCCTGCTGGGTGTCCTGGTCGAGTTCGCCGTGGGCGCCGCCGCCGGGGTCCGGCTGCCACTGCACGTCTGGATCGAGTCCGGGTTGACCGCGTGGATCGGCTCGCTGGTCTTCGCCGCCCTCGGCCTTTTCGTCGGCTACCTCGCCCCGGCCGAGAACGTCATGCAGTTCATGGGGCCCGTGCTGGCGATCCTGGCAATGTTCGGCGGCCTGTTCTTCCCGCTCGACATGCTGCCGCACGTGATGCAGCAGATCGCCAAGTTCACCCCGGTGTACGGTGTCGGGCAGCTCGCCCGGTCCCCGCTGACCGGCGGCGGGCTGGACTGGGTCGCGGTCGGCAACGTCGCCGCCTGGACCGCCTTCTTCGGCCTCGGCGCGGCCCGGCTGTTCCGCCGGGACACCACCCGGGTCTGACCTGCGACGGCGGAGGTTAGCGTGTTCACCGTGGCCCTACCGGCGGAACGCGCCCAGCAGCCGGTGACCCATTGGCGGTTCACCGGCTGGCTGCTCGCCGCGGTCTGGCTCTTCTTCCTCAACATCCCACTGCTCACCGCGCTGCACCAGGCCGAGGTCTGGCGGCGGGTGGTGGGGGCCACGACCCTGGTCGCCTTCGGCTTCTGCTACGTGTGGGTGTTCCAGTGGGCCCGGGCCCACCGGCTGGCGCACCGGGCCATCCCGCTCGGCTCCGCCTGGGCGGCCCTGGCGCTGCTGGTCGGGCTCGGCCTCGCCGGTATCCCGGGCACCGGTGGCGACTGGCTGACCACCCTGGTCTTCGTCGCCGCGGCGGCGGTGTTCCTGCTGCCGAACCGGCAGGCGCTGGCCGTGGTGGTGCTGGCGGCGCTGACGCCGCCGGTGGGCGCCGCGCTGGTGCCCGCCTGGCAGGCGGAGGGCACCGTGACGTTCGCGGTGCTGCTCGCCTCGTTCGCCATGTTCGGGGTGACCCGGCTGACCCAGCGCAACGCCGAACTCCAGGCCGCCCAGCAGGAGATCCGCCGGCTGGCGGTGGCCGAGGAACGGGCCCGTACCGCCCGGGACCTGCACGACATCCTCGGGCACTCGCTCACCGTGGTGGCGGTCAAGGCCGAGCTGGCCGGGCGGCTGCTGGAGCTGGATCCGGCCCGCGCGGCCACCGAGATCGCCGATGTGGAGCGGCTGGCCCGGCAGGCCCTCGCCGACGTGCGTGGCACCGTCGGGGCGTACCGGGGAGTGAACCTGGCGACGGAGCTGGCCGGTGCCCGCTCGGCGCTGACCGCCGCGGGCATCACCGCGGAGCTGCCGGAGACCGTGCCGTCGCTGCCGGCGGAGCGGGACGAGCTGTTCGGCTGGACCGTCCGCGAGGGGGTGACCAATGTGGTCCGGCACAGCGGGGCGCGGCGGTGCGAGATCCGGGTCGGACCGGCGGCCGTGGAGGTCCGCGACGACGGCCGGGGGCCGGCCGGCGAGCCGGGCGACGCGGGGCACGGCCTGGTCGGGCTGCGCGAGCGGGCCCGGCGGCTGGACGCCACGGTCACCGTCGGCCGCCGTCCCGACGGCCGGGGCTTCCTGCTCCGGTTGGCCCTGCCGGCCGCGCCCGGCGAACGGGACGGAGGATGACCGGATGACCGAACCGATCCGGCTGCTGCTCGCCGACGACCAGGCGCTGGTCCGGGGGGCGCTCGCCGCGCTGCTGTCGCTGGAGCCGGACCTGACCGTGGTCGCCGAGGTGGGCCGGGGCGACGAGGTGGTCCCGGAGGCGCGCCGCACCCGGCCGGATGTGGCGCTGCTCGACGTGGAGATGCCCGGCCTGGACGGGATCGCCGCCACCGCGGCGCTGCGGGCGGCCGTGCCGGACTGCCGGGTGCTCGTGGTGACCACCTTCGGCCGCCCCGGCTTCC
>NZ_JBSGJR010000405.1:0-6574 GCF_053605645.1 Micromonospora sp. NPDC003776 | reverse complement strand
CGGACCGGCGCTGCGCCGGGCCGAGGCGGCGCCGCCGGCGGAGGCCGAGGCGGTCGGCGGCCTGCGCGGCGCCCGGTCCGAGCTGCGCCGGCAGATGCGCGCGCGGCGGCGGCTGCGGATGGGCATCCTGGCCCTGGTCAGCCTGGTGCTGCTGGGTGCCGTCCCGCTCTACTTCGGGCTGCGCACGCTCAGCCGCGACCCGGTCTTCGACACCCTGGACGCGCTGGACGTGCCGTCCTGGGCGGCGTCGAGGACCGTGGACAACGTCAGCGGCAGCCGGTGGTGCCTGGAGGACTGCCGGCTGCGGGAGCGGACCGTCGAGTCGGACAAGCCCTGGAAGGAGACCGCGCAGGTCTACGAGCGGGCCCTCGCCGGCGACGGCTGGCAGCGCTGGAAGGTCGACCGCTGCCCCGAGGACAAGGACGTCAAGGGCAGCTACACCTGCTGGCGGCGGGACGAACTCACCCTCGACCTCTGGGTACGCGACCCGACCTGCGTGCCGCCACCGGTCGACGGCTCGCCCGCGCCCTCCCCGGCGCCCTCACCCGCAGCGGGAAAGTGCACCGGGTCGTTGGTCTCGGTGAAGGTCCGCAACGCGATCGACGACGAGCGGACCGGACCACAGCCGAGCACCGATCCGTCACTCACCGGTGAGGATCCGTTCCCGACCCTCACCGACGATCCTCTCGGCGAGTTGACACCGTCACCGTCGTGAGCCGCGTTCCATCACGGACGGTAGGGTCTGGGGCTGGCGGGCCTGCTTGCGCCCGTTGACCCCGACGGGTCGGCGTGCGACGAAGTGGGTAGGACGGTCGCGCGTTCCGGGGCGTCGGGCCCCGGGACACTGCTTGAGGAGGACATGCGCGTGAGTGGTGGAGAGATCGCTGCGCTGATCGCGGCCGGCGCGTTCCTGATGCTCGTGCTCGTACTGGCGGTGCCGATCCTGCGGCTGCGGCACACCGTGGACGCGACGACCCGGATGATCACCGAACTGAACGACCGCACCACCCCGCTGCTCGGGGACGTCAACACCACGGTGAAGAACGTCAACACCGCTCTGGAGCAGGTGCAGACCTCCCTCGACGGGGTCAACCTCCAGCTCGCCAAGGTGGACACCATGACCACCCACGCGCAGAACGTCACGGCCAACGTGGCCAACCTGGCCGCCGTGGTCTCCGCCGCCGCCGCGAACCCGCTGGTCAAGGTGGCCGCCTTCGGCTACGGCGTGCGCAAGGCCGCGGCGGCCCGTCGGCACGCGGAGGACGAGCGCGAGGCCCGCGACATCATCAAGCAGCGGCGGCGTGCCGCGAAGCGCACCAACCGGTGACCCGGCCGAGCGGAGGGATGCGAACATGAGGCGGTTGTTCTGGCTGGGCGTCGGGCTGGCGGTGGGCGTGCTGGTGGTGCGCAAGGCCACCCGTACCGCGCAGGCGTACACGCCGGCGGGCATCGCCAGCGGTTTGTCCGAGTCCGCCGGCGGTCTCGTCGAGTCGGTCCGGAGTTTCGTGGACGACGTCCGTGCCGGCATGGCCGAGCGCGAGCTGGAGATCCACGAGGCCTTCGCCCGGGGCGAGGCGTACGACGATCAGTTCGCCGAGCTGCGGGAGGACCCGCGCATCGGTGATCGAGAGATTTTTCCGGAGGAGCACCAACGATGAAGACGGCGGAGATCAAGCGGCGGTACCTCGCCCACTTCGAGGCGAACGGCCACGCCGTGGTGCCGTCCGCTCCGCTGCCCGCCATCAGCGACCCGAACCTGCTGTTCATCAACGCCGGCATGGTGCAGTTCGTGCCCTACTTCCTCGGGCAGCAGACGGCGCCGTACCCGCGGGCCGCCAGCGTGCAGAAGTGCATCCGTACGCCGGACATCGACGAGGTCGGCAAGACCAGCCGGCACGGCACGTTCTTCCAGATGAACGGCAACTTCTCCTTCGGTGACTACTTCAAGGAGGGGGCGATCCCGCTCGCCTGGGACCTGGTCACCAAGCCGGTCGAGGCGGGCGGCTTCGGGCTGGACCCGGAGCGGATCTGGGCCACGGTCTACCTCGACGACGACGAGGCGTACGACATCTGGCGGCGTACCGGCGTGCCGGACGCGCGGATCGTGCGGCGTGGCAAGGCCGACAACTTCTGGTCGATGGGCATCCCCGGCCCGTGCGGTCCCTGCTCCGAGCTCTACTACGACCGCGGTCCGGAGTACGGCCGCGAGGGCGGTCCGGAGGTCGACGAGGACCGCTACCTGGAGTTCTGGAACCTCGTCTTCATGCAGTTCGAGCGCGGCCCGGGTGTCGGCAAGGAGGACTTCCCGATCCTCGGCGAGCTGCCGGCGAAGAACATCGACACCGGCATGGGCCTGGAGCGGATGGCCTCCCTCCTCCAGGGCGTCGACAACCTCTACGAGATCGACGAGGTCCGGCCGATCCTGGACAAGGCCGCCGAGCTGACCGGCAAGCGCTACGGTGCGCACTCCGGCCACGCGGCCAACCAGTCGCACCCGGACGACGTGCGGCTGCGGGTCATCGCGGACCACGTGCGTACCGCGCTGATGCTGATCGGCGACGGGGTGACCCCGTCCAACGAGGGCCGCGGCTACGTGCTGCGCCGGATCATGCGCCGGGCCATCCGGGCGGTCCGGCTGCTCGGCTACCAGGACCGGGCGCTGCCCGAGCTGCTCCCGGTGGCCCGGGACTGCATGGCCCCGTCGTACCCGGAGCTGGCCGAGGAGTTCGGCCGGATCTCCCAGTACGCGTACGCCGAGGAGGACGCGTTCCTCGCCACGCTGCGCGCCGGCACCACGATCCTGGACACCGCGATCGCGGAGACCAAGTCGGCCGGTCAGGCGGCGCTGTCGGGCGACAAGGCGTTCCAGCTGCACGACACGTACGGCTTCCCGATCGACCTGACCCTGGAGATCGCCGCCGAGCAGGGCCTCCAGGTCGACGCGGAGGGCTTCCGCCGGCTGATGGCCGACCAGCGCAGCCGGGCCAAGGCCGACGCGCAGGCGCGCAAGACCGGTCACACCGACGTGTCGGCGTACCGGTCGGTGCTCGACGGCGGCGGGCCGGTGGAGTTCACCGGCTACACCGAGCTGAACCGGGAGTCCCGGGTGCGGGCGCTGCTCGCCGGCGGGGCCTCGGTCGACGCGGCCGTCGAGGGGGACACCGTCGAGCTGGTGCTCGACACCACCCCGTTCTACGCCGAGGGCGGTGGCCAGCAGCCCGACCAGGGTCTGATCACGGTCGGCGGCGGCCAGCTCGAGGTCTTCGACGTGCAGCAGCCGGTGCCCGGCCTGATCGTGCACCGGGCCCGGGTGGTCCGGGGCGAGGTGCGCGCCGGGGAGACCGGGTACGCCGAGATCGACGTGTCCCGCCGGCGGGCCATCTCCCGGTCGCACACCGCCACCCACCTGGTGCACCAGACCATGCGCAACTTCCTCGGCGAGTCGGCGACCCAGGCGGGCTCGCTGAACGCGCCGGGCCGGCTCCGGTTCGACTTCAACACCCCGACCGGGGTGGCGCCGAGCGTGCTGCACGACGTGGAGCAGCAGGTCAACGAGGTCCTCCTGGCCGACCTGGAGGTGCACGCCTTCATCACCAGCCAGGAGGAGGCCCGCCGGATCGGCGCGATGGCGCTCTTCGGCGAGAAGTACGGCGAGCGGGTCCGGGTCGTCGAGGTCGGCGACTACGCCCGCGAGCTGTGTGGCGGCACGCATGTGGCCCGCTCGGCGCAGCTCGGCCTGGTGAAGATCCTCTCCGAGGCCTCGGTCGGCTCCGGCGTGCGCCGGATCGAGGCCCTGGTCGGCATGGACGCGTTCGGCTTCCTGGCCCGGGAGCATCTGCTGGTGTCCCGGCTGGCCGAGTTGTTCCGGGTCCCCGGCGAGCAGGTCGCGGACCGGGTGGAGCAGACGGTCACCCAGCTCCGCGACGCGGAGAAGGAGCTGGAGAAGCTCCGCGCCCAGCTGGTGCTGGGCGGTGCCGCGAGCCTCGCGGCGGGGGCGAAGGACGTGCGGGGCGTGGCGTACGTCGGCACCGAGGCGCCCGAGGGGGCGGCCGGCAACGATGTGCGGACGCTGGCCCAGGAGATCCGGGGCCGGATCGACCCGGCCCGCCCCGCGGTGGTCGCGGTGGCCGCCCGGGCGAACGGGAAGGCGTCCCTCGTGGTGGCGGTCAACCCGGCGGCCCGTGGTCGGGGCCTGACCGCCAAGGACCTGGTCAAGGCGGCGTTCTCCGGCCGGGGTGGGGGCAGCGACGACCTGGCCCAGGGCGGCGGCCTGCCCGCGGCGGAGGCGCCGAACCTGCTGCTGACCGTGGAGAAGGCCATCGCCGAGGCGTGATGGCCGTTACCGATCGAAGCCAGGGCGGACCGGACGGTCCGCCCTGGCCCGTACCGGAGGGGAAGTGCCCGGTAGATGGCTGAACCGTCCCGCGGGGTGCGTCTGGGAGTCGATGTCGGGCAGGTCCGGGTCGGCGTGGCCCGGTCCGATCCGCACGGCATCCTGGCCACCCCGCTGGTCACCCTGGCCCGCGACCTCACCACCGAGCCGGACGCGGTGCCGGCCGACATGGCCGAGCTGGTCCGGCTGGCCGCCGAGCACGAGGCGGTCGAGATCGTCGTCGGCCTGCCGGTCAACCTCGCCGGAAAGCACGGCCCGGCGGCGGCGAACGTCTCGGCGTACGCTGCCCGTTTGGCCGATGTAATGGGGTCGATTCCGGTGACGCTGACGGACGAGAGGATGTCGACCGTGGTCGCGAGTCGTAGGCTGGCCGAACGGGGCGTCCGGGGAAAGCGCCAACGGGCGGTGGTCGACCAGGCCGCCGCGGTGGAGATTCTGCAGAGCTGGCTGGACGCACAGCGGAGGCGGACGCAATGATCGACGATCTTGACCTGGGGTTCGAAGAGGCGGAGAGGGGGGAGAAGGGCAAGCATCGGCGCGGTGCCGTGCGCAAGCGGCAGGGCAAGTCGGGTGCCGGCCGGGGCAAGACCATCTTCGCCCTGCTCATGGCGCTCGTGCTGCTGGGCGGTATCGGCGGCGGCGCGTACATCGGCTTCGACCGGATCCGTAACCACTTCGTCACCCCCGACTACGACGGCCCCGGCACCGGCGAGGCGCTCGTCGAGGTCAAGGCGGGCGACACCCTCACCGACATCGGGAACAGCCTCTACGACGCCGGCGTGGTGAAGAGCACCAAGGCGTTCATCGAGGCCGCCGACGCCAACTCGCGCAGCAAGAACATCCAGGTCGGCCGGTACAAGGTCCGCAAGCAGATGAAGGCCGCCGACGCGGTGAACCTGCTGCTGGACCCGAAGAGCCGGGTGGTCAACGGGGTGACCATCCCCGAGGGCACCATCAGCCTGACCGTCTACCAGATCCTGTCGAAGCAGACCAAGATCCCGGTCAAGGAGTTCCAGGAGGCGGCGAAGGACCCGGTCAAACTCGGGGTGCCCGCCTTCTGGTTCAAGCGCGAGGACGGTAAGAAGGTCACTAAGAGCATCGAGGGCTTCCTCTACCCGTCCACCTACGAGATCCCGCCGAAGGCGACCGCCGAGCAGATCCTGACGATGATGGTGGACGAGTTCCTGCGCGTCACCAAGGAACTCGACTTCGTCGACCGGGTGCAGAAGGAGCGGCAGATCTCGCCGTACGAGGCGCTGATCACCGCCTCCATCGCGCAGGCCGAGTCGGTCGACCCGAAGGACTTCCCGAAGGTCTCCCGGGTGATCTACAACCGGGTCTACGCCGGCAAGATCGGCTGCAAGTGTCTCGGCATCGACAGCGGTATCAACTACTGGTTCCGGCTGCAGGGCAAGGATCCAAAGGACTCGAACGACCTGCTGCAGAGCGAGATCAACGACCCGAAGAACCCGTACAACACGCATGATGTGGCGGGTCTGCCGATCACCCCGATCAGCAACCCGGGTGAGGGTGCGCTCAAGGGTGCGCTGGACCCGCCGCCCGGCGACTGGATCTACTTCATGACCATCGACAAGCAGGGAACGATGGGTTACGGCTCCAACGACGCCGAGTACACCCAGCTGCGTAAGACGATGTGCAAGAACAAGGTTCTGACCGGGGAGAACTGCCGATTCTGAGGGCCGCCGTGACCGGCTGCGCCGTTGCCCGCGATCTCCATGGGGACAGCGGATCGTGCCTCCACATGCTACGGTCCGCTTCCATCTACCTACGGGGAGAGATCATGAGGAAGCTCAGAGTGGCGGGCCGAGCGGCGACCGTCGGTGCCAGCGCGCTGCTGTTGCTCGGTATCGCTGCAGCGCCGGCGTGGGCGGCTACCCTGTCGACTACCGGGGCAAAGGGCCGCTACGAGTACTTCAAGAACGGCACCTATCAAATGTGGCTTACTGACACCCTCACCGACGGTCACTGTGCGCAGTGGCAGGAAAAGGCTCCGGGTGGCAGTTGGAAGTGGGTCGGCGAGCAGAACTGCACCTCGAGCGAGATCAACGCCGTGTGGCTTGGCCGCTCGACGTACGAGGTGCGGATCTGCCGCACCGGAATCGGCAACTGCTCGACGGCCGTGAAGCTCTAGGTGCGTGGCCTGGCCGGCGCAGCCGGCCA
>NZ_JBSGJR010000404.1:0-6576 GCF_053605645.1 Micromonospora sp. NPDC003776 | reverse complement strand
GCGCGCTCTTCGCGCCGGTCGCCCGCCGCCTCGGCCGCGGCGCGGCCATCTGGCTCGGCCTCGCCGGCGTGGCCGCCGGCGTCGCCGCCCTCGGCCTGCTCCACCCGCTGCCGGCCACCCTCGCCGCCGTCGCGGTGACCGCCACCTTCGGCATGCTGCTGATCAGCGGCGTCAACGTCGTGCTCGTCGGCCACCACGGGCCGGCCGCGCCCGCCGCGCTCGCCGAGGCCAACGCCGTCTGCGCCGGCATGGGCATCCTCGCGCCGCTGGTCATCGGCGCGAGCGTCGACGCCGGCCACGGCTGGCGCCCGGCGATGGCCGTCGAGGTCGGCCTCATCGCGATCGTCGCCCTCGCCGCCCTGACCTTCCGGGTACGCCTGCCGAAGAGTTCCCGCCCAGCGCGTCTGGCGCCGCGCAGTGACCCGGAGCCGCCGGCCGCCACCCCCGGCTCCCGGGGTCGCGCCGCCCGGCTGCCGAGGGCCTACTGGATCGCCTGGTTGCTGATGTCGGTGACCGGCTCGATCGAGGTCTGCCTGTCGCTGTGGACGGCCGACGTGCTGCGTACCCATGCCGGGCTGAGCCCCGGCGGCGCCTCCGCCGCCGTCGCCGCGATCGTCTGCGGCATGTTCGCCGGCCGGGCGGCCGGCGGCCGGTTCGCGCTGCGCCTGCCGCCCGTGCCGCTGCTGCTCGGCGCGCTGACCGTCTCCCTTATCGGCTTCGCCCTCTTCTGGTCCGCCCCGGTCGGCTGGCTCGCCGTCACCGGCCTGGTCGTGCTCGGGCTGGGCAACGCCCTGCACTACCCGCTGGCGATCTCCATCGCGCTCGCCGTGGCCGGTCCCGCCGCCGACAAGGCCGCTGGCTGGTCCTCGTACTCGATGGGGGTGGGCTTCGGGATCGCGCCGGTCGCGCTGGGCTGGGTGGCCGACGGCGTCGGTCCCCACCTGGCCTTCCTGCTGCTGCCCGGCTTCATCGCGGCGGCCCTGCTGCTCACCGCCCGCCTCGGCCGCGCCCTCCGCACGTCTCACCCCACCGAAGACCCGGCCCCGGTCCCCGTCTGATCGCCCACCCGGCCGGCCCTTGATCGCCGCGCCCGGTCGGGCTTGGCCGCCGCGCCCCCGGTGGGGCTTGATCGACTCGCCTTGCGGCAGACCGCGCCTTCCCGTCGCCGGGATGCCTCGCCATGCCGCATCCCGAGTGGGCGGCGGGCGAAAGGCGGCCGAGGTGGCGGTCTCCCCGCGGCGGGACTCCGCCATTTCGCAATCCGGCTCAGCGCACTCGGGCGAGGGTGACGCCGTCGGCGATCGGGAGCATGACCACGTCGACGCGGACGTCGGCGAGGATCTCGTCGTTGAACGCGGCGATCGCCCGGTCGTCGGCGTTCTGCGGAGCGAGCACCCGGCCACCGCGCAAGGTGTTGTCCACCGCGATGACCGCGCCCGGGCGCATCCGGGGCACCAACTCGTCCCAGTAGATTGGGTACCCGACCTTGTCCGCGTCGATGAACGCCAAGTCCAGATACCGCTCCCGGGGCAGCTCCCGCAGCGTCTCCGCGGCCGGTCCGATCCGCAGCTCTATCCGGTCCTGCACGCCGGCCCGGGTCCAGTACCGCCGGGCGATGCCCGTGTACTCCTCTGAGATGTCGAAGCAGGTCAGCCGGCCGCCCTCAGCGAGCCCCCGGGCGATCGCCAGCGAGGAGAGCCCGGTGAACGTGCCCACCTCGACGGCCTGCCGGACGCCGAGCAGCCGGGTGAGGAAGGTCAAGAACGCGGCCTGCTCCGGCGCGACCTGCATGTCCGCCTCGGCGGGCAGGGCAGCCCGGGTCTCCTCGGCCAACTCCCGGACGACCTCGTCCGGGGTGGATCCGTGCGCGACGAGATAGGCGTGCAGTTCCGGTGTCAGCGGCAACGGCTTCGTGGACATGACCCGACGCTAGCCGAGATGTTCCATCTCCTGACCCCCCGGCGCGACCTTCGTCCACAGATCGGTGATGCTCAGGTCCAGCTCGGCGAGCAGACCGCGCAGCAGCGGCAGGCTCAACCCCACCACCGTCCCCGGGTCACCCTCGATACCGGTCAAGAACGCCCCGCCCAGCCCATCGATGGTGAAGGCCCCGGCCACTGCCAGGGGCTCGCCCGTCGCCACGTACGCGGCGATCTCCTCGTCGCTGATGTCGGCGAAGTGCACCGTCGTCGACGCGAGCGCCTCCGCCCGCGACTCGTGGACCACGTCGATCAGGCAGTGCCCGGTGTGCAGCACCCCGCTGCGCCCCCGCATCCGCTCCCACCGCCGGGTGGCGTCCGCCGCGTCGGCCGGCTTGCCCAGAATCTCCCCGTCGAACGCCAGCACCGAGTCACAACCCAGCACCAACGTCCGCTCGTCGGGCGTGGCGCGGAGCCGGCCCAGCACCGCCTGCGCCTTCAGCCGGGCAAGCTCCAGGCACAACTCGTCCGCCCGGTCACTGACCACCTGCGACTCGTCGACACCGCTGACCAGCACATCCGGTTCGATCCCGGCGGCCTGGAGCAGCTTGCGGCGGGCGGGACTCTGCGAGGCGAGCACGAGGCGCAGCGGTACGGAGGTCGACACCCCACCGACGCTACCGGCTGATCCGCGGCGGTGGGTCGTCGGCACGGCGACGCCGCCGCCACACGAGATAGCCCCCACCCGCCGCCACGAGCACTCCCAGCGTCGCCAGCCCGCGCGCGGTCGCCCCGTCGTCGCCACCGCCGTCCGCCGGTTCCGCCCTCGTCGGCGCGGTCACGTTCGACGACTCGAAGCCCAGCGGGGGTACGTCCGCGGTGAGCGCGGCGACCAGGTCAATGACGCCGTAGCCGTACTCGTCGTCGCGGCCCGGCGGCCCTTGTCGATCGCTGTGGCGGTGAGGCGGTGGGCTACCTCCTGAGCGGGGAGGTCCGGGTATTTGGAACGGATCAGGGCGGCGGGGCCAGCCACCATCGCGGTGGCCGTGCGAGGTTCCGGTACCGACGCGGTGGGTGCCGTTGATGCTCGTGCTGTAGATGTCGACTGCCGGGGCCACCACGTCGATCTCTGGGCCGGTGACGGAGATGGCGGCGTGGTTCCCGTTCCTGTCGATACCCCCGACAGCGATGACACCTGGTTCGCTGGCGGGATACTCAACCATCCCAGAGCTGTCCGTGTTTCCTGCAGCTGCCACGACCACGATGTCCGCCTGAATCGCCGATCTTATGGCCTGCTGCAAGGGGACGTCTGCTGACCCGCCTGCAGAAATGCTGATTACATCTACCCCATGAGCAATGGCGAAGGTGATCCCTTCGGCTAGTTCGTCGTGTTGCCGCTTTCGTTTTTATGCTTTCCCCTGACGGGAAGGATTTTAGACTCCGGAGCTATTCCGAGAGCCACAGCCGTTTTCTTTCTGCCGTGTGCTGCGATTAGCCCTGCCATGCCGGTCCCGTGGCCGTCCGAATCTTCGCGACCGTCCCCGGGGTTTCCGGCTGTGCTGTCGATCCCTACAAGCAAGCTCTGCCGCAAGTCCGGGTGAGGTGATACGCCCGTGTCAACAACGGCTACAGTAACGCCTGCGCCTCTAGATAAATCATGCGCCTTCTCTGTCTGGAGAAATCGTAGATCCCATTGCTCTCCCCGGACTTGCTCAGCGTTAGGAGTGGTTAGTTGCGCAGAGGCCGGTCCGCCTGTGGCGACCGTAGTTGCGCCGAGGAGGAAGCTCGCCAGCGCGGTGAACGCCGTCCTTCTCACTTATCGAACCCAATTGCCGGCCCCGGATCGATCGGGCCCTTCTCTTCGGGCGGGTGAACGACGGGCGGTACCCCCTCGTCGGTCTGCCACGGGTGATCGGGGTCCCAGGGGCGCGGTTCGCGTTCTTTGTTGAAGGCTTGGGACGAACGGGTGTGGTCGCGACCTGGATATCCCTGGCCGGGTGACCCTCCATTAGGGGCCATCCCATGTGGCCCAGTAACTTGTGAGACTCTTCCAGCGCCTGGGCGGGAGCCGGCTCCGCCTGTCGGTGCGGTACCTGCTGAGCCGCCACCAATCACTCCGCCAACCGGATTGGCTCGTCGCGGAGTAACTGACGAGCCTGGCTGGCCGATGCCAGTTCCAGGTACTCCACCGATCAGTCCATTGGAGGATGGTGGCCTCGGCGGAAGGATGTGGGAAGGCCCTTCTGCGCCACCTGCCGGCGACCGACCTAATGGCCCAGATGACTCCTGGATGGGATTTAGGCGTGGCGAGTGAACCGGCGAGTGCGGAACGACCGGCAATGACGGAGGGCTGCCAATCGCTGGGTGAGTGGTAGGCGGCGCGGCGGAGCCGACGGAGCCTGTGATGGGGTTGGCTGGGGCGGGCGCTAGTCCCGGGCTTGCGCTACCCAGAATCGGCCCTACTCCTGGCGCTGGGGGAACCGCCACAGGTCGTCCTGCCGTTGTTGCGCGATCGCTACGGACGGCCGTGCCGGCGGTCGGAATTGGCATGGCCACGATTGGGGGGATGACAGGAGTTGGTGAAAGGTCAGACGGGCCTGCGCTGGGCTGATCACGGCCGGGCAAGATCTTTGGCGGAGGCTGGCGGAGCATGGCCTGCGCCTGTTGGAGTTCGCCGCTCAACCCCGACATCAACCCCCGTGCCTGCACGTTCAGCCGCTCCAGATCCGCCTCCGTCACCGGCGACGTCACCGGCAGCCGGCCACCCGCGACCGCCTTCGGGTCGGCGACGATCTCCTCGTACGCCTGCTTCTGCTGGAACTTGGCCACGTACTCGTCGTAGAGCGGCTTAAGTTCCGCGCGGGTGCTGCCGATGGCGCGGGTGGCGGCGGCGAGCGCGTCGTAGTTGGCGGCAGCGGCGTCGTGGGTGCGTTGCACCTTGTCGATGAGCTGGTCCAACTCTCCGATGTAGGCCCGGGCGGCGGCGTTGGTCTCCGGCGGCCAGGCCTCGGCGAGTCCGCGTCGGTACTCGCGCAGGCGCCCGAGGTGGGCCAGGGCGAGGTCGCAGATCTTGCGCCAGCCGGCGACCTGCTTCCACTGGCCGGTGGTGTCCTGGTCCTGGAGGCACGCCCACATGCTGTGCAGATCCATCAGTTGCCAGTCGGTGAGTCCGCGGGTGCGGCCGCTGCCCCGTTCGATCACGGCAGCACCACCGGCCCGTCGTCGGGCGCGGTGGGATCGTGCAGCGGCGGTGTGGGACGCGCCATCGTCGTGGTCGGTCTGGCGAGCGCCCGCTCGACATCGGCCACCCCCGCCGCGCTGAAGGCGTCGGAGTGCTGATACGCGCTGGCGATGAGGCCGGCGGCCTCGGCGAGGTGCCCGGTGGCGGGAACCATGCCCCAGACCACCTGAGCGGCGGCCGTCTGGGTCTCGTGGTGCGCCTGGAGGAACTGCACCAGCTCGACGAACGCGTCGGCCGGGTTGGGGAGCTCCGCCTTCAGGTCGTCGGCGATGTACGACAGGTGCGGCGCGTAGTTGCGGGTCACCTCATCCTGAAGCCGGTCGGCGAACTCTCGCATCTGACGGATGTCGGCCTCGATGCCGCCGTAACTACGCAGCCAACCCGCCGGCTGGTTCCCCTCGGGGATCATCGACCCTCCCTGCCTGTCACCGCGCCGTTTCCCTGAGTGAGGTTAATGGCTCCCGGCGGATCCCGGCAGGGGGCGTACCCGGGGAAGGGTCAGCGCGGGAGACCGGAGGCGCGCCACCCGCCCGGTCCCGCAGCGGGCGCCGCACCCGCCGGACGGGCGCTTCGCGCCCACTGCGAGACGGCGGCCGGCGCGGGGGCGGCGGCGGGTCGCGTCCGGACGACGATCGCGCCGACCAGCGCGGCCAGCTCCTCGGCGGTGGGCACCCCGCGGACGATCCGGAACAGCGGCTCTTCGGCAGACATGCCCTCAGGGTACGCGTCGAGAACTTGACCTTCGCCGCACAGTGGCGTGCCGACGGTGTGAGCGTTGAGGCTGCCGGGTACGGTCTCAGCGATGTCTAACGCGCTTCCCCAACTCGTTGCCGACCGGTACCGGCTCATCTCGCCGCTCGGCCAGGGCGGCATGGGTCGGGTGTGGAAGGCGCGCGACGAGGTCCTGCACCGGGACGTGGCGATCAAGGAACTGGTCCCGCCGCCCAGCCTCACGCCGGAGGAGCGCCGCGAAATGCGCGAGCGCTCGCTGCGGGAGGCGCGGGCCATCGCCCGCCTCAACAACATCAACGTCGTCCGCATCTTCGATGTGCTGCGTACCGACGGCGATCCGTGGATCGTCATGGAGTACGTGCCATCCAAGTCCTTGCAGGACACCATCGCCGAGGACGGCCCGGTGTCGCCCGCGAAGGCGGTCGAGATCGGCCTCGGGGTGCTGGGCGCGCTGAAGGCCGCGCACAAGGCCGGCATCATGCACCGCGACGTGAAGCCGGGCAACGTGCTGCTCGGCAACGACGGCCGGGTGGTGCTCACCGACTTCGGCCTGGCCACCATCCCGGGCGACCCGAACGTCACCCGGACCGGCATGGTGCTCGGCTCGCCCGCGTACATCGCGCCGGAGCGGGCCCGGGACGGCACGGCGGGTCCGGAGGCCGACCTCTGGTCGCTCGGCGCGAC
>NZ_JBSGJR010000403.1:0-6582 GCF_053605645.1 Micromonospora sp. NPDC003776 | reverse complement strand
GGCGCCGCGGCGGCCCCCCCGGGCAACCCCCCCCGGGGGGGCCGGCAGGTCAGCGCTCCTCGACCACGCCGAGGTAGATCACCTGCGGGTCGGCCGGGTTGAAGGCGACGCCGCCGATGCCGTCGTGGGGGTTGTGCTGCGAGGTCAGCCGGCCGGTCGACGCGTCGTACCGGTAGAGGTCGGTGCCGTAGCCGCCGAACCAGGTGCCGTAGGCGAAGTACAGCACGTCCGGGTCGACCGGGCTGGGCCAGAGCGGGGTGCCGTTGATCAGCGTCGGCCCGGCGCCGTCGAGCACCGAGACGAAGCTGCGGCCCCCGTCGGTGGAGCGCCAGATGTGCCGGGCTGAGTTGTCGTTCTGGCTGAGGTCGTAGCCCTCCAGCCAGACCGTGCGCGGGTCGGCCGGGGAGAAGGCCATCGAGAAGCCGTTCGCCTGCGGGGTGGCGCCCACCCCGGACGACCTGGTCCAGCTCTGCCCGCCGTCGAACGTCACGTAGCTGCCGTGGCCCATGGTGCCGACGATGACGTGGGCCCGGTCGGCGGGGTCGACCGCCGCCTTGTAGACGAACTCGTCCGGGCCGGGCGGCACCCCTACCGCGGACCAGGTGGCGCCGCCGTCACCGGAGTCGTAGATCTGCCCGGCCTTGCTGACCGCCCGCAGCACCCGCGCGTCGGTCCGGTCCACCGACAGCCCGGCCACGCCGTCGTCCGCCACCGGGCCGGCGACCCGGACGACCTGGTCGCCCTGCACCCGGTAGACCGGCTGGTCGTTGACGCCGTACGCGTACGCGGTGCCGCCCGGCCCGGCGGCCAGGTCGTACGTGCCCAGGTTCAGCTCGGTGCCGGCGATCTGCTGCCAGGTGCAGCCGGCGTCGGTGGACCGCTGGATCGACCGCTTGGCGATCGCGACCAGCGTGTTCGGCGTGTCCAGCGCGACGAGCCGGGGGTACGCCACCGGGCTGACGGCGGTCGTGGTCGGCGCCAGGAAGGCCCCGTCGTTGCGGGTGAAGGTCACCGAGCCGTCCCCCTGCACCACGCCGCACTGCGGGCGGTGCCAGCCGTCGGCAGCGGCGGCCGGGGACGCGGAGGCGAGGTTGACAGCGCCGGCGGCCGTGACGGCCAGCGCGAGTGCGCCGCTCAATCGGGAGAAGATCATGTCGCATGTCTAGACGTGGACGTGCGCCGATCGCCACAGTTTCGGCTGACCGAGCCCGGCCATGGCCTGGATCGGCCAGCCGCGGGAGGGGGCGCGGATGTTCGAGTCGTTGGGGCTGACCCCGGTGGAGGAGTCGGTCTACCTGGCCCTGCTGCGCCGGCAACAATCGAGCCTGCCGGAACTCGCCCAGCAGGTCGGCGAGAGCCTGCGGGCGGTGCGGGCGGCGACCGACCGGTTGGAGGATCTCGGCTTCGTCAGCCGGCTCGTCGGCTCCGGCACCCGACTGCTGGCGACCCGCCCGGACGTCGCCGTGAACGCCCTGGTCGTCCGCCGGACCGAGGAGTTCGCGGCGGCCCGCCGCGCCGCCGAGCGGATCGCGGAGGAGTTCCCGAGGGAGCTGCACACCAGCCCGGACGAGCTGCTCGAGATCGTCACCGGCCGGGCCGCCGTGGAGGCCCAGTTCGTCCAGCTCACCCACGGGGTGACCGGCGAGCTGCTGGTCCTCGACCGCCCGCCGTACGCGCAGGAGGTGGCGTCGGCGAACGTGTCCGAGAACGACCTGCTCGGCAGGGCGGCCAGCGTACGCGGGATCTACGCCCCGGAGGCGTTCGAGCTGCCCGGCGCCTTCGAACAGGCGATGGCGTCCGTGGCCGCCGGGGAGCAGGCCCGGGTGCACACCGAAGTGCCGCTGAAGCTGGCGATCGGTGACCGCTCGGTGGCGTTGCTGCCGCTGGCCAGCGAGCGGGCCGTGGACGCGGCCCTGGTGATCCGCGCGCCGATGGTGGTGTCGGCCCTGGTGAAGCTCTTCGAGATGCTCTGGGCGCAGGCCACGCCGCTGCCGGCCTGGGACCCCCAGCGATCCACGACCGCGGGCGACGAGCTGGACCTGCGGCTGCTGGGGCTGCTCGCCACCGGCCTCAAGGACGAGGCCATCGCCCGCGAGCTGGGCGTGAGCGTACGCACGCTGGGCCGCCGCTCGTCGGCCCTGCTGGCCGCCCTCGGCGCCCGGACCCGCTTCCAGGCGGGGCTGCAGGCCGGGCGCCGCGGCCTGGCCTGAGACCGGCCACGCCCCCGCAGAGCGTCAGCCGTACGTCCGGGCGCGCCGGCGGCGTTCGTAGGCCAGGAGGAGGAGCATCCCGCCGACGGCGACCGCCGCGACGCCCAGCAGCAGCATCGGGGTCAGGTGCCCACCGGTGACCGGAAGTCCGCCGCCGGCGGTGGTCGTCGGCGTGCCCGGGGTCACCGTGGGCGTGCCCGGCGTGCCGGGCGTCGACGAGGTCGGCGTCGCCGACGGGGAGGTCGACACGGCGTCGATGACGACCGTCACCTCGGCCGTGGCGCTCGATGCCGTGCCGGCGGCCCGCACCGTGAAGGCGTAGCTGCCCGCGGTCTCCGGGGTGCCGCTGAGCAGGCCGTCCGGGGCCAGGGTCAGGCCCGGCGGCAGGGTGCCGGCGGCCACGCTGAACTTGATCGCGGAGTCACCGGTGGCGGTGAACCGGAACGAGTACGCCGTGTCGACGGCGCCGCGCGGCGGCGCTCCGGACGTGATGGTGGTGGCCGGATCGGCGATGGCGACGGTGACGTCCTGCTCGGCGAAGAAGCCGTGCGCGTCGGTCAGCCGGACCCGGAACGCGTAGCTGCCCGGGGTCGTCGGCGAACCCGACAGCACCCCCGCCGACGACACCGCCATGCCCGGCGGCAACGCCCCCGACCGCAGCGACAGCGTGTACGGCGTCGTACCGCCCGAGGCGGTTAGGGTGTGCGCCGGGTACGACTGCGCGGTGTACCAGGGCGACGTGGGGGCGCCGGAGGTGACGGTGATGGTGGGGGCGACCACCACGACGGTGACGTCCTGCTCGGCGAAGAAGCCGTGCGCGTCGGTCAGCCGGATTCCGAAGGCGTAGCTGCCCGGGGTCGTCGGCGAACCCGACAGCACCCCCGCCGACGACACCGCCATGCCCGGCGGCAACGCCCCCGACCGCAGCGACAGGGTGTACGGCGCGGTGCCGCCCGAGGCGGTGAAGGTGTGCGCCGGGTACGGCTGGTAGGCGGTGACCGGCGAGACCGGGCTGCCCGAGGTGACGGTGATCGTCGGGGCCTGCACCACCACCGTGACGTTCTGGTCCGCGGAGTCCCCGCTCGGGGCGCCGGTCGCCCGGACCGTGAAGGCGTAGCTGCCGGGCGTGGTCGGCGTGCCGCCGAAGGCGCCGGTCGAGGACAACGCCAGGCCCGGCGGGAGGCTGCCGGAGGCGAGGGAGTAGGTGATCGTCGGGTCACCGGTGGCGACGAAGGTGTGGTCCGGGTACGGCTGGTAGGCGGTGACCGGGGACGCCAGCGGGCCGGAGGTGAAGGTGATCGTCGCGGCGGCGGCGGGCTGCCCCGCGCCGAGCAGCCACACCAGGAGGGCCGAAACGATCACTATCGGTCGCAGCGTCTTCATCGCCCGTCCAGCAGTCGATCGGGATAAGCGTCATTCGCGTCGGTGAGCGCGAAGAGACCTTATCCAATCAGGACAGCCGACAAGGCGATATGGACCGAACGGCGGGCGCGTGTTGCCGACCGGCTGGCGGCCCGGCGTCGCGGGGCGGCCGAGCAGGCCGCCCCGCGAGCTGGTCAGAGCGCCGGCGGGGTGAAGGTGCCGACCGTCGACTCCAGCGCGGCGGCGACCCGGTACATCCGGTCGTCGGCCATGGTCGGAGCCATGATCTGGAAGCCGACCGGGAGCCCGTCGGAGAGGCCGCACGGGACCGAGATGGCCGGCCCGCCGTACAGGTTGGTCGGGATGGTGAACAGGTCGGCCAGGTACATCTGGTACGGGTCCGAGGTACGCGCGCCGATCGGGAAGGCCACGAACGGCGTGGTCGGCGAGATCAGCGCGTCCACCTGCTCGAACGCGGCGGTGAAGTCGCGCGTGATCAGGGTGCGGACCTTCTGCGCCTGACCGTAGTAGGCGTCGTAGTAGCCCGAGGAGAGGGCGTACGTGCCGATCATGATGCGCCGCTTCACCTCGGGGCCGAAGCCGGCCTCCCGGGTCAGCGACATGACCTCCTCCAGGGACCGGTTGCCGTCATCGCCGACCCGCAGGCCGAACCGGACGCCGTCGAACCGGGCCAGGTTGGAGGAGCACTCGCTCGGCGCGATCAGGTAGTAGGCCGGCAGCGCGTACTTGAAGTGCGGGCAGGAGATCTCGACGATCTCGGCGCCCAGCTTCGCGAGGGCCTCCACCGACTCGCGGAACGCCGCCATCACACCCGGCTCGGCGCCCTCGCCGGTGAACTCGGTGACCACACCGAGCTTCACCCCGGTCAGGTCGCCGGTCGCGCCGAGCTTCGCGGCGCCGACCACGTCCGGCACCGGGGCCGGGATGGAGGTGGAGTCGCGCGGGTCGTGGCCGCCGATCACCTGGTGCAGCAGCGCGGCGTCGAGCACCGTACGGGCGCACGGGCCCGGGGTGTCCAGCGACGAGGAGAACGCCACCAGGCCGTACCGGGAGGTGCCGCCGTAGGTGGGCTTGGCGCCGACGGTGCCGGTGACCGCGCCGGGCTGGCGGATCGAGCCGCCGGTGTCCGAGCCGATCGACAGCGGCGCCTCGTACGCGGCCAGGGCCGCGGCGCTGCCGCCGCCGGAGCCACCGGGGATGCGCTCCAGGTCCCACGGGTTCCGGGTCGGCCCGTACGCGGAGTATTCCGTGGAGGAGCCCATCGCGAACTCGTCCATGTTGGTCTTGCCGAGCATCACGGTGCCGGCGGCGCGCAGCCGCTCGACGATCGTCGCGTCGTACGGCGGGCGCCAGCCCTCCAGGATCTTCGACCCGACGGTGGTCGGCACGCCCTTGGTGGTGAGCACGTCCTTGACCGCGACCGGCACGCCGGCGAGCGGGCCGAGCTGCTCGCCGGCGGCCCGGCGCTCGTCCACGCCGCGGGCGGCGGCCAGCGCGCCCTCGGTGTCGACGTGCAGGAAGGCGTGGACCCGCTCGTCCACGGCTGCGATCCGGTCCAGGTGGGCCTGGGTGACCTCGACGGCGGAGGTCTCGCCGCTCGCGACGAGGCCGGCGATGTCGGCCGCGCTCAGCTTGGTCAGATCGCTCATGAAGCCACATCCTCGTCCAGGATCCGCGGGACGCGGAACCGCTGCTCCTCGGCGTCGGGCGCACCCGACAGCGCCTCCTGCGGGGTCAGTCCGGGCACCACCACGTCCTCGCGGAGGACGTTGGTCAGCGGAACGGAGTGGGACGTCGGCGGGATGTCCGCCGCGGCGACCTCGCCGACCTGGGCGACCGACTGGAGGATCACGTCCAGCTGACCGGCGAAGGTGTCCAACTCCTCCTCGGTGACGGCGAGCCGCGACAGTCGCGCGAGGTGCGCGACCTCCTCGCGGGAGATGGCGGCCATCGGGTGCCCCCTTCGTGGCTGTCCTGCTGCGTCTGTGGTGTGCCGGCCGCGCGCCCGACGGCGCCGATGACGCGCGGTGACCGGAGCGAGTCTATTGTCCCGCCGTCGCCGCGACGCCTCCGACTCCCCCGCCGACCCGTCCGCCGGGCGGCGGGGTCAGCGGCCCGGGCGGTGCGGCCCGTCGGTGTCGGCGCTCACCGTCGGGCGGACCGGGCGGTACCGGGACAGCCAGGTGGCCAGTTCCTCGGCCGGCATGGGCCGGGCGTGGAACCAGCCCTGGGCCACGTCGCAGCCGGCCGCGTGCAGCAGCCGCCAGGTGCGCTCGTCCTCCACGCCCTCGGCCACCACCCGCAGCCCGAGCGCCCCGGCCAGCTCGATCATCGACCGGACGATCGCCGCGTCGTCCGGGTCGTCGGCCATCCCGAGGACGAACGACCGGTCCACCTTCACCTCGGACAGCGGCAGCCGGCGCAGGTGCTGGAGGGAGGAGTATCCGGTGCCGAAGTCGTCGAGCGCGATGCCGACGCCGATCCGGTGCAGCTGGGAGATGCTGGCCAGCACCCGCCGGGGGTCGGCCATCAGGGCGCCCTCGGTGATCTCCACCTGGAGCCGGTCGGGCCGGACGCCGTACCGGGTGAGCCGGTCGGCGATCTGGTCGGCGATCTCCCCGGTGTGCAGGTCGCGGACGCTGACGTTGAGCGCGGCGCGCAGGTTGATGCCCGCCGCCGACCACTTCGCCACCTGCTCCACCACGTCGTCGACCACCCGGCGGGTGAGCAGCCGCATCACCGCGCTCTGCTCGGCGACCTGGATCAGCTCCCCCGGGTCGACCATGCCCCGCCGGGGGTGCCGCCAGCGCAGCAGCGCCTCCACCCCGACGACCTCACCGGTCGCGATGGCGATCTGCGGCTGGTAGTACATGGTGATCTCACCCGGGTCCCCGCCATGAGCTTCGCCGGGCAGGGCTTCGTCGTGGTGCAGCCGTCGGAGGAGGCGCCGGTGCAGGGCAGCGGGGCGCAGCAGCAGCAACAGGGCGGC
>NZ_JBSGJR010000402.1:0-6583 GCF_053605645.1 Micromonospora sp. NPDC003776 | reverse complement strand
CCGCCTAGCCCCCCGACACGCCGGCAGCCCGCTGAGCGGCAGGTGAGCGGCGACCCGCCCGGCTGCACGGCGCGGAGCGCCGGCGCGAATCCGGTTGACATCGGTCCGGGCCGCGGGGCCTACTGCCCACCGGGCGCCGTCGCGCCGGCCCGGCACCAGCCGCCAGCCGCCGGACGGTCGACGGCAGGCGACAGAGGCAGGGACGACATGGTGGACCGGACGGACGCGCTGACCTGGAAAGAGTTCGGCGACGAACACCTCGCAGCGCTGACCGAGCTGGCCGAGGCGTGCCTCGCCGTCGACGGCGGCCTGCCACTGTTCGCCACGGCGCCGCTGCTGCGGGCGCGGCTGCTCCAGACCCGCACCCTCGGCGCCTGGCACGATGGCCGCCTGGTCGCGGCCGTGAGTGTCGGCAGCGACCGGCAGCCGGTCACCAGCACCGGCCTGGTGCATCCGGGCTGGCGGGAGCGGGGCCTCGGCGGCCGGCTGCTGAGCTGGGCGGATGAGCAGGCCGGCGATGCCGACCTGCTGCTGACCACCGAGACCTGGACCCCGGAAGCGGACGCCCTGTTCACGGCGCGCGGCTTCGCGCGGACCTTCACCGAGTGGGTGCTCCGGCACGACCTCGCCACCATCCCGGAGGTCGCGCCGCCGGACGGCGTCCGCACCGAGCCGGTGAAGCTCGACGCCGAGCTGTTCGAGACCTACCGCGCCTCGTTCGCCGACCGGCCCGGCTTCGTCGAGCCGGAGCCCGACGAGTGGCTGGACGAGCTGCGGGACGACGACGGGTACCGGCCCGACCTGTCGATGATCGCCCGGAACTCCGACGGCAACGCCATGGGCTTCGTCAACGTCATCGACAACTGGATCGACCAGGTGGGCGTCGTCCCCGGCTGGCGGGGACGACGGGTCGGCGCGTACCTGGTGACCGGTGCGCTGCGGGCCCTCGCGGCCGACGGCGCCCGCGAGGCGTGGCTCTGCGTCAACGACAACAACCCGGCCGCCGGCCTGTACCGGCGGCTCGGGTTCCGCGACGCCGGCCGCCGCACCCGCTACCTGCGCGGCGGGGTGTCGCCAGCCTGACGTTCGGCAGCGTCCCGGGCCGGCGGGTCGCCTCACTGGTAGAGGCGGCCCGGCCGGGTGGAACGGCTCGGCTTGGTGATCACGGCGTCGCCGCGTCTCCGGCGCACCATGATGGCTTTTGCCCTCTTTTTCAGCGGAGTGAGGATTCTGTCCTTCATCGCGTACCTCTCTTCTCTCGTACGTCGGCACTTCGGCGGTCGCATGCCTCCACCGCCTACCCGGCGGGGCGGAGGGCATTCGGCCGGTGCCGACCGGGCTGCCCTCAGCGGCGGATGAGCCACGGCGCGCGCCGCGCGCAGGCCGCTGTGTGATCCACCGGCAGCGCACACCGTCCGCCGCCGGGCAGCGGCCGGTCGCAGAAAACCCAGTGGCGTACGCACTGCTCGTCCTCCGCCGACACGGTCACCCCGCCCGGCTCCACCCGGGCGCTGAGCTGGGCCAACACCCGGGCGGCGGTACGCGCGAAGATCCGCGCGCGGTGCAGGTCGGGCGCGGTCACCGGCAGGTGGATCACCCAGCGGTCCGTCATCGGTAGAGGCGCTCCGCCGACTGGGCGCTCTGCCAGGCGCGCAGGGCGTTCTTGATGCGTACGTTCTCCTCCTGAACCGCGACCAGGGCGGTCTGCGCAACGGCCAGTTCGTCGGCCACCCGGTGCAGGAAGGTGCGGATCTCGACCGGGTCGAGGCCGCGCCGGCGGACGTTGAAGCAGCGGTCCCGCACCTGCCAGGGGCGGAGTGGGGTGCGATTCGCCGGGGTCCTGGGAATCGGCGCTGGTTGCGGAGCGTGGGGCCGGCGGGTCAGCCGGCGGAGCAGGTTGCGCACGAAGTGACCGCCCTTCGTTCGGATCGCGTTGGCTTTTCGGCAGTGCTGGGGGCAGCGGGCCGTGCCCTGTGTCGCTTTGGGTTGCTTGCGGCTCAACGTTGGGGGTGCTGGCACAGCCGACGAACGGGAGTCAGCCGTGCCAGCGGCGGTGGATGCCCAACCGGAAGGGCCGGTTGCCTACCAGGCGATCCAGTGCCGGGCTTCCGCCTGTCAACATACAATGCAAAGCATGCAAAGCTCAAGGGCTGAGCATGCTAAGCACGCGAAGTCTTGGCCGCTCGGTCGCGGGCGTGGGAGGATCTTGGGGCCTACCAGGAGTTGCCATGCCCCGAATTCCAGACCGTCAGCGCATCGCTCAGGACATCCGCGACAAGATCAGCTCGGGCGAGTATCGCCCTGGTACCAAGCTGCCTTCTCTGCGTGAAATGTCAGCGCACTACAACGTCTCCGCCGAGCCGGTTAGATCAGCGCTGCTGATCCTCCAGGCCGAAGGGCTGGTCGAAGGTCATCAAGGTAAGGGTGTTTATGTGGCTGGGAATGACGAAGCAGTTGACTAACTAACTGCAGAAGTTTCCTGGCAGGCGCCCGAACTTCAGCATCGAGGGTCGCCTCGAGCCTGAGTCATGCTTTGGCCACACGCGACAGAGGCCCGCGTTGGCCCGCCACCTTTGCCCGGGTCAGACTGGAAGCCGGCAGCAAAGCCCGGCGGGTCGACGGCTCGCAGACGGGCCACCTCTTTGCCGATGGTACCGCGCGTAGTACCATAACCAGGTGTCGTCCATAGCCAAGGTCGTTGAGGCGATGCGGAAGAATCCGCAGAACATCGCCTACAACGATCTTTACCGGGTTTGCGAGCACTACTTCGGGAAGCCGCGACAGGCGGGCACCTCCCACGCGGTGTTCAAGATGCCCTGGGCGGGCGACCCGCGGGTCAACATCCAGGGCGACAAGGGCAAGGCGAAGGCGTACCAGGTCCGGCAAGTGCTCAGAGCGATCGACAAGAAGGAGGCCATGTGATGCACCCCGACGAACGTCCCGAGATCACCCACTACACCTACCGCGTCACCTGGTCCGCCGAGGACCACGAGTTCGTGGCCACCTGCGCTGAGTTTCCGTCGCTCTCGTGGCTCGCTTCCTCACAGATCGAGGCTCTTCAGGGGCTGCAGAATCTGCTGCGTGACGTGATCGCCGACATGGAGGAGCAGGAGGAGCAGGTTCCGCAACCGTTCGCTGAGCGCAGCTACTCCGGCAAGTTCAACCTCCGGGTCGGCGAGAGCCTGCACCGGGAACTGGCCATTCATGCCGCCGAGGACGGCATCAGCCTCAACCAGTACGTCCTGCGGAAGCTCAGCGCCGCCTGATCAGTCGAACGACGGCAGCGAAGGCCCGAGGACGTCGTCGGCGTCCACGATGGTGTAGGCGTACCCCTGCTCGGCCAGGAACCGCTGCCGGTGCGCCGCGTACTCCGTGTCGATGGTGTCCCGGGACACCACCGTGTAGAAGTGCGCCTGCCGCCCGTCGGCCTTCGGCCGGAGCACCCGCCCCAGCCGCTGCGCCTCCTCCTGCCGCGACCCGAACGTCCCCGACACCTGAATCGCCACCGCCGCCTCAGGCAGGTCGATGGAGAAGTTCCCCACCTTGGAGATCACCAGCGTCCGGATCTCCCCGGACCGGAACGCGTCGAAGAGCCGCTCGCGCTCCTTGTTGGTGGTCGACCCCTGCACGATCGGCGCGTCCAGGTACTCGCCGAGCTGGTGGAGCTGGTCGATGTACCCGCCGATGACGAGCACCTGCTCGCCCGGGTGCCGGTCCACCAGGGCGCGGACCACCGGCAGCTTCGTGCGCGCCGTGGCCGCCATCCGGTAGCGCTCCTCGGCCTCCGCGGTCGCGTACGCCATCCGCTCGGCGTCGGTGAGGGTGACCCGTACCTCGGTGCACTCGGCCGGGGCGATCCAGCCCTGCTGCTCGATGTCCTTCCACGGCGCGTCGTACCGCTTGGGGCCGATCAGGCTGAACACGTCGCCCTCGCGGCCGTCCTCGCGTACCAGGGTCGCGGTGAGGCCGAGCCGGCGGCGGGCCTGGAGGTCCGCGGTGAACCGGAAGATCGGCGCGGGCAGCAGGTGAACCTCGTCGTAGATGACCAGGCCCCAGTCGCGGGCACCGAACAGGTCGAGGTGGGTGAACGCGCCGCCGCGCCGCGAGGTGAGCACCTGGTACGTGGCGATGGTGACCGGGCGGATCTCCTTGCGCTCGCCCGAGTACTCGCCGATCTCCTCCTCGGTGAGCGAGGTGCGGGCCACCAGCTCGCGCTTCCACTGCCGGCCGGCCACCGTGTTGGTGACCAGGATCAGGGTGGTGGCCTTCGCCTCGGCCATCGCCGCCGCGCCGACCAGGGTCTTGCCGGCGCCGCAGGGGAGCACCACCACGCCGGAGCCGCCGGCCCAGAAGGCATCCACCGCCTCCCGCTGGTACGAGCGCAGGGTCCACGGCTTGCCGCCGTCCTTGCCGGCCTCGGCCAGGTCGATCGGGTGCGCCTCGCCGTCAACGTAGCCGGCCAGGTCCTCGGCGGGCCAGCCGAGCTTGAGCAGCGCCTGCTTGAGCCGGCCGCGCTCGGACGGGTGCACCTGGATGGTGTCGTCGTCGATCTTGTTGCCGAGCATGCCGGCGAGCTTCTTGCTCTTGGCGACCTCGATCAGCACCAGCCGGTCCAGGGCGCGCAGCACCAGGCCGTGCACCGGGTCGTTGGCGAGCTGGAGCCGGCCGTACCGGTCCATGGTCTCGGCCACGTCGACCAGCAGCGCGTGCGGCACCGGGTAGCGGGAGTACTTGATCAGGGCGTCCACCACGCCCTCGGCGTCGTGGCCGGCGGCCCGGGCGTTCCACAGCCCAAGTGGGGTGAGCCGGTAGGTGTGCACGTGCTCCGGCGAGCGTTCCAGCTCGGCGAAGGGCGCGATCGCCATCCGGCACGCCTGCGCGTCGGGGTGATCGATCTCCAGCAGCAGGGTCTTGTCCGACTGCACGATCAGTGGTCCACCGCTCACGCCAGCGTCCTCTCCCTTGCCGGATCACCTCGCCCGCGGTCCGGCTGACCTGCCGACGGCGGACCATCCAGTGTTGCACGGGTGAAGGTGTCCGGAAAAAGTCACACGGGACAGGCAACGTGACAGTGTTCCCATACGTCTAGCTAGCGGGACAACTGTCCAGGGGAGGGCCCATGAAGCGTGTCCGGTTCAGCGTCCGGGTGCTCACCCTGGCTGCGGTCGTGCTGGTCGGCGTCGGTGCGTGCGCGCTCGATCCGCGACGCGACGGGACCGGGGCCGCCGCCCCGGGCCCCGTCGCCGAGACGGAGCGAGTATCGGGGGCGAGCGCGGTGCCCACGCCGGACCAGACGACAACGTCCCCGTCGGCGGAGCCGAGCCGGACGGCCACGCCGAAACCCACCCAGTCCCCGAAGCCGACCGCCACGGCCAGGCCGAGCCCGACCGGGTTCACCGGCTGCCCGCAGGGCGAGCACCAGCGGGCCGTGGAGACGTACCTGGCCCGGCTGGGCGGGTTCGGCAACGTGACCGTGGACGGCAAGCAGTCCGAGGCCGACTGCACCGCGATCAAGAAGTTCCAGCGCCGGTACGGGATCAGCCCGGCCGCCGGCCGCGCCGGCGACACCACGTACGACGTGGCGAAGCGGCTGGCCACCACCGACGTGCACCGCTGCAAGGCCGGCTCCCGCCTCACCTTCTGCGTCGACCTGACCCGGCAGACCGTCTGGGCGATGCGCGGCGGCACCGTGGTGATGGGCCCGACGGTCACCCGCACCGGCATGGCCGGGTACGCCACCCCCTCCGGCACCTACTCCGTCGGCGGCCGGAACCTGAAGGAGTGGTCCAACCCGTACGAGGTGTGGCTGCCCTACTGGCAGCAGTTCAACGGCGGCATCGGGTTCCACGAGACCACCACCTACCTGCACAACAAGTCGATCGGCTCGCACGGCTGCGTCAACCTGCTGCACCGGGACGCGGTACGCCTCTGGGAACTGGGCTCGATCGGCACCCGGGTGGTCGTCCTCGGCCGCCGCCCCGGCACCTGATCTCAGGGTTTTGTCCCCTGTCCGCCCGGACCCGCCGGTGTCACGCTGGAAGCGGGTCCGGACGGGGCGGGAGGGACTGCCATGACGGTCGACCACGAGGTGCTCCCCGAGCAGCACCGGCAGCCCGAGCACGCGGTGCCCACCGCGGTCCTGGTCGGATACTCGGCCGCCGCCGTCGGGCTGCTCGGCTGGTTCCTGTTCGGGCTGCTGGTGCAACGCCAGGGCTTCGTCGACTCGGTCGGTGAGTCAGCCGGCGCCGGCTTCGGGCTGCTGCTCGCCGTCTCCGTGATCGGCGCGTTCCGCCACAACGGGAGGTAACTAGTCCTCCAGCACCGCCGCGGTGATCCGGTGCAGCGCGAAGGTGTGCAGCATCTCCGTGCGCTCGTCCTCCGCGCGCAGGTAGCCCGCCCCGATCGACACCGGCCGGACCAGCCGCGACGCGGTCGCCCCGTGCGCGTCGACGTAGCCGACCCAGACCAGCGCCTTGTCCCGTACCGCCTGCTGGAGCACCGCGAGCGCATCCGAGTGGGTGTGCGCCGGCACCGGACCGCTGCGCGCCGCGCCGCCACGGACCACCGCCGGGGCCCGCCGGGC
>NZ_JBSGJR010000401.1:0-6607 GCF_053605645.1 Micromonospora sp. NPDC003776 | reverse complement strand
GTCGCCGCGGCGGTGGTGGTGGCGGCCGGGGCGGCCGGTCTCGTCCGGCCGCTTGCCGCACCGGCCCCGACCGTCGTCACCGGCAGCTCGCCCGCCACCGAACTGCCGTCGGCCTGGCCCGGCACCGGGTCGGTGCCGCCGCCGACCACCGGGTCGGCCACCCCGACGCCCAGCCGGTCGGCCACGCCGAGCAGCACTCCGGACGGCTCGCCGAGCGCCCCGCCGACGACCGCCCCGCCATCGAGGACCGGCCCGAGCAGAACCGCGTCACCCTCCTCCACCCGGTACGTCGACCTGTCGATCAGCATGCCGCGCTCGGTCACCCTGGCGCCCTCGGGCGGCGCGTACACCGGTTGGCTCGACGTCCGGATGGGCAACGCCGGCACCCGGGCCTACGACAGCGGCGACCTGATCGTGGTGCTGCCCGTCGAAGCGACGATCGACCTCGGCGGCACCAACATCGGCGGCTGCTTCAACCAGGGCCAGACCGACGACACGAAGACGATGTTCTGCACCGGCGACGGACCCGTCCCGGCGGGTGGCACCCGGTCCTACCGGATCGGGGTGCGGGTGAACATCGCGCCGAGCGGGCGGGCCCGCACCCTCACCGGCCTCGCGCTGACCGTCCGGGCGAACGTCGCCGGCGCCTTCCCCGGCGACCGCACCCCGGCCGACAACACCGCACGCACCGATCTCCAACTCCCCGCCGGCTGAGCCGCCCGTGCTGTCGGGTCCCCGGCAGCAGGGGCGGCAACCGGACCGGGTGGGACGGAGTGTTACCGGTGCCGGACCACCCGGCGGCCCGTACGGGGGAGGGACAGTGACAGTGCGGATGAGGGCACGCGCCAATGAACCACCAGCGGCCGACGTCGGGGGACCGCCCGGTCCGACGCCCAGCTTCGACGACTTCTACCACGCGCACTTCCGCAGCGTGACCACGCAGCTCCGCGCGTACACCGGGGACCTGGGCCAGGCGCAGGATCTCGCGCAGGAGGCGTTCACCCGGGCGCTGGCCCGCTGGGACCGGCTGGTCCGCTACGACGACCCGGTGGCCTGGGTGCGTCAGGTCGCCTGGAACCTGGCCCGCAGCCGGTGGCGGCGGCTGCGGACCGCCCGGGACCACCTGCTGCGCCAGCGGCGGGTGGAGCCGGAGGTGCCCGGTCCGACGCCGGACCGGGTGGCGATCGACCGCGCGCTGGCGGCGCTGCCGGCCAACCACCGGCGGGTCGTCGTGCTGCACTACCTGGCCGATCTGCCGATCGCGCAGATCGCCCTGCAGGAGGGAGTGGCGGAGGGCACCGTCAAGTCCTGGCTGCACCGGGGCCGGGCGGCCCTGGCCACGCTGCTCAACGAGAACACCGAGGGGGTCGGCGATGTCTGACCGGGACCCGCTGCGGGAGCGTTTCACCACGTACCGCGGCGAGCTGACCACGACCATCGACGGGCCCGGGCCGGAGGCCGCGCGGCGTACCCTGCGTCGGCGTCGCCGGGCCGCCGTGGCCGCCGGAGCGGCCCTGGCAGCCGTGCTGGTGGTGGCCCCGATCGCCGCCAGGGCGGCGCTGCGGCAGGACCGGCCATCGCCGCCGGCCGCCACCCCGACCGCGGAAGTCACCCCGGCGCCGTCGGGCAGCCCGTCGGCGAGCCCGACCCCGACGCCGTCGGCCAGCCGTACGCCCGATGCGCCGGACGGCCGGATCAGCCGCACGGAGCTGCTGTCGGCCCGGCTGGCCCTTCCCGCGTGGCGACCCGGCTCGGACTGCCCGTCGGACGGCGTGCGGCTGACCGGTGACCGGACCACGGGGAGGGACGGGACGCTCCTCATCGAGGCGCTCAACTACGGGGACATCGACGGCGACGGCGCCGTCGAGACGCTCGTGATGATCCGCTGCGTCTTCGGCACGGCGGGGCCGGAGCAGGTCGTCGCCTTCGACCGGGACGGGACCGGACGGATCGTCACCGTCGGCCGGGTGATCGCCACCGTCCGGGAGGGACCGCAGTGGCTCACCGCGCTGGAGGTCAGGTCCACCGGCCTCGTCCGCGTGCAGGTCGCCGATCTGATGGCCGGGGGCGGCTGGCCGGGCGCGTGGTCGCAGCGGCAGTGGCGCGGCTACCGCTGGACCGGCGAGGGGTTCACGCAGGTCGCCGGGCCCACGTCGTTCGGCCCCAATCCGTACTCGACCGACCTGGCGGTGACCGCGAAGGGTGTGGTGCTGACGGATGACCCCACCGACGGTTCGCGCGTCGGCGTGGTCGAGGTGACGATCCGCAACCTCGGGGACCGGCGGGCGGACTCGGTGAGCATCACGCTGGACCTGCCGAAGGCCCTCGCTCCGGACGGGCCGGCCTGGCGGGACTGCGGCCCGGACGCCGGCCGGTACCGGCCCCCGCTGGTCTGCAACCTGGACGCGGTCGACGCGCACGGGGAGCGGACGCTACGTCTCGGGGTACGGCTGCCCGTGGGCACCTCGTTGGCGCCCGGCACGGCGACGGTGCACGGCATGGCACTCGGCCCCGGCGGACACAACCTGCTCGATCCCGTGCCGGGGAACAACGAGGACACCCTCAGCTACCGATGAGGGGCCGGCGGGGCGGTGCGAGCCGCCCCGCCGCCCCGTTACCAGGCCGGGCGTTGCAGCAGGCCGACGAACTCCGCCAGCAGCCGCTCGCGCAGGGCTGGCGGGGCGGCGTCGAGCAGGGTGTTCACCACCGCCATCCGTTCGGGTGCGGCCGTCGGGTCGAGCCCGAGGCCGGCGGCGAGCCCGCCGACCACCTCCGGGGTGAGCGCCTCCGGCGTCAGGCTGCCGGCGAGTGCCCGCAGCTCCGCCGGCCGCTCGACCGGCCCGGCCGCCCGGGCCGCCGCGACCGCGTCGGCCAGCGCGGAGCCGAACTCGGCCACCCGGGGCGCGACCGCCGCGGTCACCGTGAGGTGCACGCTGGCCGGCAGTCCGGCGTACGACAGCTGCGGCTGGGTGTGCCAGCCCCGGGCGGTCAGCTCGTCGACCAGCACGAACAGGTCGAGCCCCGGATCGTCGACGGTGAAGCAGACCACGGTCGCCTCCGGCTCGGCGAGCAGCCGCAGCCCGTCGACCGCGCGGACCGCGTCGGCCAGCCCGGCGACCGCGTCCCGGGTGAGTGCCGCCAGCCGCAGGTAGCCGTCCGCGCCGAGGTGCCGCAGGGTGGAGTACGCGGCGGCGATCGGCCCGCCGGAGCGGGTCGAGGCGATCACCGGGTTGATCATGGTGTACCCGGGCCAGTCGGCGTGCGCGAAGTACTGCGGGGCGCGCAGCGCCGGGTCCCGGTGCAGCAGCACCGAGACCCCCTTCGGCGCGTACGCGTACTTGTGCAGGTCGACGGAGATCGAGGTGACCCCGTCGACGGCGAAGTCGAACGGCGGCACCGGCGCGCCGAGCCGGCGCAGCCAGGGCAGGGTCCAGCCGCCGAAGCAGGCGTCCACGTGGCAGCGCACGCCGGCCGCCGCCGCGACCGCCGCGATCTCCGCCACCGGGTCGACCACGCCGTGCGCGTACGACGGGGCGGAGGCGGCGACCAGCACGGTCTCCGGCCGGATCGCGGCGGCCACGTCGGCGGGCGACGGGCGCAGGGTCACCGGGTCCACGGGCACCGGGTCGAGGGCCACCCGCAGGTAGTGGGCGGCCTTCGCGAAGGCGGCGTGCCCGCTGGCCGGCACCACGATCCGGGGCGCGGCGAGGTCGGGGCGGCCGTCGCGGGCCGCCTTCACGGCCAGCATCAGCGACTCGGTGCCGCCGCTGGTGACGCTGCCCACCACGTCCGGGGCGGTCGTGCCCGGACCCCCGCCGAGCAGCCGGGCGGCCGCCGCGACGAGGGCGTTCTCCATCATCAGCAGGGACGGGAAGGCGGTCGGGTCGAGCCCGTTGACGTGCGCGCTCTCGGCGTACGCGGCCTGCGCCAGCTCGTCCAGCCCGGCCACCCCCGGGTCGTACACGTAGGCGAACAGCCGCCCCCCGTGCGTCGGCCGGTCCCCCGCCCGCAACTCCCGGATCTCGTCGAGCACCCGCTCCGCCGGCACTCCGTGCGCGGGCAGCGCACCCCACTCTTCGTCGATCATGAACTTGTGGTGCCCTTCTCGTGGCGGTCAGCGGCTTTCCTCCCCCACCACAACTCCGTGCTCGGCGGAGCGGGGGGTGGGGAGGGGTGGGAGGGTGTAGCCGCGCAGCAGCAGGACCGGCAACGCGACCAGCACGGCGGGGAGGGCGGTGAAGCCGAGGAGGACGCCGAGGCGGGCGCCCGCCGACTGGGCCGCGGCGACCCCGGTGGCCGAGGAGACGTAACCGGAGAGCTGGAGAACCAGGCCGTAGAGGCCCGGGCCGAGGGCGAGGCCGAAGGTCTCCCCGGCGGTCCACAGCCCGGTGAACACCCCGGCCTGCCGCCGCCCGGTGCGCGCGGTGTCGTACGCGATGCAGTCCGGCAGCATGGCCAGGGCGAAGACCTGCTGGCCGGCGTACCCGACGCCGATCAGCGCGACCACGGCGTAGACCGCGGCAGCTGGCAGCGCCGGGGACGCGACCAGGGCCAGCGCGCCCGCGGCGAAGAGCAGCGACGCGACGACCAGGCCGGCCCGCTTGCCGAACCGGGCGCCGACCCGGGTCCACACCGGCATGACCAGCAGCGCCGGCCCGACGAAGCAGGCGAAGAGCAGCGTCGGCCCGGTCCGCGGGTCGCGCAGCACCTGGTCGGCGAAGTACTTCACCCCGGCCAGCACGGTGGCCACCCCGGCGGACTGCACCACGAAGCAGACCAGCAGGAGCCGGAACGGCCGGTTGCGGCCGGCGACCGCGAGCTGGGCGCGCAGGCTCGGCTCGCTCGCCCCGACCGTGCCCGCGGGCGCCGCACGGGTGCCGAGGAACGCGCCGACCGTGCCGACCACGATCAGCGCGGCGACGAAGAGCCCCATCCAGCGGTGCCCCGGCAGGCCGTCGCCGCCGGCGGTCACCACCGCCGGGGCCACCGCGCCGGAGACCAGGATGGTCAGCGCGAGCACCGCGATCCGCCAGCTCATCAGCCGGGTACGCTCCGCCGGGTCATCGGTCAGCTCGGCCGGCATCGCCACGTAGGGCACCTGGAAGAAGGCGAACGCGGTGGCGGTGGCCAGGAAGGCGACCGCCACGTACGCCCCGGCGGCCGGGCCGGCGCCGAACGGGGCGGCGAAGATCGAGGCGAAGAGGACGGCCAGCGCGAGCCCGCCGCCGAGCAGGTACGGCCGGCGCGCGCCCCAGCGGGACCGGGTCCGGTCGGAGATCCGCCCGGCGACCGGGTTGACCAGCACGTCCCACGCCTTCGGCAGGAGCACGAGCAGGGCCGCCACGCCGGCCGCCACGCCCAGCGTGTCGGTGAGGTACGGCAGCAGGAGCAGCCCGGGGACGGTCCCGAACGCCCCGGTGACCAGGGAGCCCGTCGCGTACCCGACGTGCACCCGGCGGGGCAGGCCGCCCGTTCGTGTCATGGAGCCGAATGCTACTCACGTTATGGCGCGGATCACATCCCCTCCTCCGGCGACCAGGCGGCCGCCGCGATGTCCACCCGCTCTCCCCGCAAGGGGCAGCCCTCGGCCCGCAGCCGCGCCCACGCCTCCCGCTCGTGCCCGGGCGGTAACCGGCCGGCCGAGTTCACCACCCGGTGCCAGGGCACCCCGCCCCCGTGCCGGGCCATGATCGAGCCCACCAGCCGGGCCGACGACCGGCCCGACCGGTCCGCGAGCGCGTCCGCCACCGCCCCGTACGACATCACCCGGCCCGGCGGGATCCGCTCGACCAGGTCGAGCACCGCCTCGACGTACTCGTCAGGTGTCACGACCGGCCACGATATGGGAACGCACCAAGGTCCCGCCGACCGCGACGCGCAGAATGGTCGGGTGCGCGAAGCAGTCACCTCGGCCCGCCGGATCGTCGTCAAGATCGGTTCGTCGTCGCTGACCACCGCGGCGGGCGGCCTGGACGACGCCCGCGTCGACGCCCTGGTCGACACCCTGGGCGCGCTGGCCGCCGACGGGCGCGAGGTGGTGCTGGTCTCCTCCGGCGCGATCGCCGCCGGTCTCGCCCCGCTCGGCCTGCCCCGGCGCCCCCGCGACCTGGCCACCCAGCAGGCCGCCGCCAGCGTCGGGCAGGGCCTGCTCATCGGCCGGTACGCGGCCAGCTTCGCCCGGCACGGCCGCACCGTCGGGCAGGTGCTGCTCACCGTCGACGACGTGACCCGACGGGCGCACTACCGCAACGCGTACCGGACCCTGCGCAAGCTGCTCGACCTGCGGGCGGTGCCGATCGTCAACGAGAACGACACGGTGGCCACCGAGGAGATCCGGTTCGGCGACAACGACCGGCTGGCCGCGCTCGTCGCCGCCCTGGTCGACGCCGACCTGCTGGTCCTGCTCTCCGACGTCGACGCGCTCTGGACCGGCGACCCGAGCCGGCCGGGCAGCACCCGGATCACCGAGGTGCACGGCGAGGGCGACCTGGCCGGGGTGGACGTCGGCGGCGCCGGCCGGGCCGGGGTGGGCACCGGCGGCATGGTGACCAAGGTGGAGGCGGCCCGGATCGCCACCGGCTTCGGCATCCCGGTGGTGCTCACCGCC
>NZ_JBSGJR010000400.1:0-6616 GCF_053605645.1 Micromonospora sp. NPDC003776 | reverse complement strand
CAACCGGCCGACGCCTCCACTTGCAACCTCATCCAGCCGATTGCATAAACAAGAAGTGGTGATCGCCGGCACGACACCGGCCCGGCCCGCATGCACCGGCACGGGCCGTTGCCCCGTTAAGAGGGGACCCTTCTTCTACCGGAAACGTTAAGAAGGTGCCCTTCCTTACACCTCAGGCGCCGCGCAGGGTGGCGCCGAACCGCTGCGCCGCGAGGGCCACCGCGGCGTCCCGCGCCGCGACCGCCTCCTCGACGGTAAGCGTCCGGTCCGGCGCCCGGAAGGTCAGCTTGTACGCCAGCGACTTCCGGCCCGCGCCGAGCTGCTCCGAGGCGTACACGTCGAAGAGGCGGACGCCTTCGAGCAGCTCGCCGGCCCCCTCGACCAGCGCCCGCTCCACCTCGGCGGCCGGCACCGACTCGTCCACCACCAGCGCCACGTCGATCAGCGCGGGCGGGAAGCCGGAGATGGCCGGCCCGGACACCAGCGGCGCGGCGGGCAGCGCGTCCAGGTTCAGCTCCATGGCGCTGGTCCGGCGGGGCAACTCCAGCGTCGCCACCACCACCGGGTGCAGCTCGCCCGCGTAGCCGACCGTGGTGTCGTCCACCCGCAGCTCGGCGCAGCGGCCGGGGTGCCAGGGGGCCTGCTCCCCGGCCCGGACGGTGACCCGGTCGGCCGGGATACCGGCGGCGGCCAGCACCATCCGGCCGGCCTCGACGGCGTCCGCCCAGCCGGCCGCCCGACCCGCGCCCCACCAGCCGGTCGGCTCCAGCTCGCCGGCCAGGGCCACCGCGACGTGCCGCGGCTGGTCGGGCACCACCGCGTCGGCGGCGGCGAACTCCTCGTCGGTGGGCCGCCGGTCCACGCCCATCGCCGGCGGGCTGCCGGCGCCCAGGCGCGGGTGGAAGACCGCCCCGATCTCGTAGATCGCCACGTCGCGCTGGCCCCGCCCGACGTTGCGCTTGAGGATGCCGAGCAGCGGGCCGAGCAGCGTGGTGCGCAGCAGCGGCTCCTCCTCGGACAGCGGGTTGGCCACCCGGACCGCCGGCCGGCGCGGGTCGTCGGCGGGCAGGCCGAGCTGGTCGGCGAGCTCGGCGGAGACGAACGGGTGGGCGAGGACCTCGACGTACCCGCGCTCGGCCAGCGACCGGGCGACCGCCCGGCGGCGCACCTGCTGCCAGGTCAGGCCCCGGCCGGCCGGCGCGGTCGGCAGCTCCGACGGCACCCGGTCGTACCCGTCGAGGCGGACCACCTCCTCGACCAGGTCGGCCGGGTCGGTCAGGTCGGGCCGCCAGCTCGGCGGGGTCACGCTGAGCACGTCGCCGCCGCCGGCCGCGCCCACCCCGGCCTCGCCCGGGTCCTCGCCGAGCCGGTCGGCGCCCCGGCTGACCGTGCAGCCGACCTGCTCCAGCAGCTCCACCACCCGCTCCGGCGGGTAGGTCACGCCGATCCGGCGCGACGGCAGGTCCGCGGGCAGGGTGACCGGGGTACGCGGCCGGACGTGGTCGAGGTCGAGGATCTCGTCCCCGACCGTGCCGCCGCCGTGCTCGGTGAGCAGCCGTACCGCCTGCTCCAGCGCGACCAGCGGGAGGGCCGGGTCGACGCCCCGCTCCCAGCGCTTGGCCGCCTCGCTGAACAGCTTGTGCCGCCGGGCGGTCCGGCCCACCATCGCCGGGTCCCAGTGCGCCGCCTCGAACAGCACGTTCGTGGTGGTGGCGACCACCTCGCTGGTCTCCCCGCCCATGACGGCGGCGAGCGAGATCGGCCCGGTGTCGTCGCAGATCACCATGTCCTCGGCGACCAGGGTGCGGGTCACCCCGTCCAGGGTGGTCAGCCGCTCCCCCGGCTCGGCGCGGCGGACCACCAGCGGGCCGCTGATCCGGTCGGCGTCGAAGGCGTGCATCGGCTGGCCGAGTTCGAGCATCAGGTAGTTGGTGATGTCGACCGGCAGCGAGATGCTGCGGATGCCGGCCACGGTGAGCCGCTGGGCCATCCAGCCGGGGGTCTGCGCGGTCGGGTCGACGCCACGGACCATCCGGGCGGCGAACCGGTCGCAGCCCACGGTGTCGCGCACCTGCACCGGGTAGGCCGGGTCGGCGGTGGCGCCGGGCGCCGGGGCGTCGGCCGGGTCGCGGAACGGCACGCCGAGGGCGTGCGACAGCTCCCGGGCGATGCCCCGCACGCTGAGCGCGTAGCCGCGGTCCGGGGTGATCTCCAGCTCGACCACGACGTCGTCGAGGCCGACCACCGGGCGGGCGTCGTCGCCCGGCTTGGCCGGGGTGTCCTCGGGCAACACGATGATGCCCGAGTGGTCGTCGCCGAGGCCCAGCTCCCGGGCGGAGCAGATCATGCCGTTGGAGTTGCGCCCGTACGTCTTGCGCGCGCCGATGGCGAAGTTCCCGGGCAGCACGCCACCGGGGAGGATCACCACCACCCGGTCGCCCGGGGCGAAGTTTGTCGCGCCGCAGACGATCTCCTGCGGCTCGCCGGTGCCGTTGGCGGCCCCGACGTCGACCTTGCAGAACCGGATCGGCTTCTTGAAGCCGGTCAGCTCCTCGATCTCCAGGACCTCACCGACCACCAGCGGACCGGTGACGGTCTCCCGCAGGTCCACGATCGACTCGACCTCGATGCCGAGGTCGACCAGCGCCTGCTCCAGGTCGCCGGCGGGCAGGTCGGCGGGGAGGTCGACGTACTCCCGCAGCCAACTGACAGAAACTCGCATGACTGTTAAACCACCGTCTCCGTAACTCGTGCCCGACCGTCTACGCGCCGAACGCGCGGGTGAACCGCACGTCGCCCTCGGCCATGTCCCGCATGTCGCTGACCCCGTGCCGGAACATCACGGTCCGGTCGATGCCCATGCCGAAAGCGAATCCGGAGTAGACCTCCGGGTCGATGCCGCAGGCCCGCAGCACCCGCGGGTTGACCATGCCGCAGCCGCCCCACTCGACCCACTGCGGACCGTCCCGGTGCTCCGGGAACCAGACGTCGAACTCGGCCGACGGCTCGGTGAACGGGAAGTAGTGCGGCCGGAACCGGGTCTTCGCGCCCTCGCCGAACATGGCCCGGGCGAAGTGGTCCAGCGTGCCGCGCAGGTGCGCCATGGTGATGCCCTTGTCCACCACCAGGCCCTCCACCTGGTGGAAGACCGGCGCGTGGGTGGCGTCCAGCTCGTCCGTCCGGTAGACCCGGCCGGGCACCACCACGTAGATCGGCGGCTTGCGGGTGAGCATGGTGCGCGCCTGCACCGGCGAGGTGTGGGTGCGGAGAACGAGGCCCGACCCCTCGGGGGCGATGTGGAAGGTGTCCATCAGGCCCCGCGCCGGATGGTCGGCGGGGATGTTCAGCGCGTCGAAGTTGGTCCACTCCAGCTCGACCTCGGGCCCCTCGGCCACCTCGTAGCCCATCCCGATGAACAGGTCGCTGATCTGCTCCATCAGGGTGCTCAGCGGGTGGCGGGCACCGCGCGGCCGGCGGTCGTACGGCAGGGTCACGTCGACCCGCTCCTCGACCAGCACCCGCGCGGCCCGCTCCTGCGCCAGGGTCTCCTGCCGGGCGGCGTACGCGGTCTCGATGGCGCGGCGGGCCTCGTTGACCCGCTTGCCGGCGTCGGCCTTGGCGGCCGGCGGCAGCGCGCCGATCTCCCGGCGGGCGAGCGACACCGGGGCACGGTCACCGAGGTGCGCGGGGCGCAGCGCGGTCAGCGCGTCCGGGTCGGCGGCGGCGGCGAACGCCTTCTCGGCGTCGGCCACGGCCGCGGCCAGGGCGTCCGGATCGAGCAGGGCGACCTGCTTCGGGTCGTACGGATCGTTGCGGTAGCTCATGGTGAACGGGCACTCCCTCACGGCGGTGCCGGCCCTCACGGGCGGCTAGGCGAGTCTACGGACGCGCGGCTTCGCCGCAGCCCGCCGGTGGGAGGTCCGCAGGGGGAAGGGTCAGGCCCGCCGCCCGCCGACACCGGCGGGCTGGCTAAACGAACGCCGTGGCGCGTTCATCATCCGGCTGACTCCCCTGCTCTTTCGCCCGCGCGGCCCGTCGGCCGGCGCAGTGCTCTCGCTGAAGCGTACAGGCAGACGGCCGCAGCCGCAGCCAGGTTCAGGCTCTCGGCGCGCCCGTGCAGGGGCACCCGGACCCGGGCGTCGGCCGCCGCGGCCAGCTCCTCGGGCAGGCCGTGCGCCTCGGAACCGAAGAGCCAGGCGGTGGGGGTGGCGAGCCGGCCGGCGTCGGCGAGGTCGTCCAGGTCGCTGTCGCCGTACCCCGTGGTGGCGAAGATCGAGAGGCCGGCGGCCCGGAGCGCGTCGACCGCCTGGCGCGGGTCGGCGGCGCGGACCACGTCGACGTGGAAGAGGCTGCCGGCGGAGGCCCGCACGCACTTGCCGTTGTACGGGTCGACCGCCTCGCCGGCGAAGACCACCGCGCCTGCGCCGGCGGCGTCGGCGGTGCGCAGCACGGTGCCGGCGTTGCCCGGGTCCCGGATCTCGGCGAGCACCGCGACCAGCCGCGGCCGGCGCGCGAGGGCCGCCGCCAGGGGTACGTCGAGGTGCCGGCAGACGGCGACCAGGCCCTGCGGGGCGACGGTCTCGGTGAGCGCGGCGAGGGCCTCGTCGGTGACCTCGGAGACCGGCACGTCGGCCCGGGCGGCCGCGGCCGCCAGGTGCGCGTACCGGTCGTGGGCGGCCGGGGTGCCGAAGAGCTCGACCACCGTGCCGGCGCGGGCCAGGGCCTCGCGGACCGCCTGCGGCCCCTCGGCCAGGAACCGGCCGGTGGTCTCGCGGTCCCGGCGGCGGTGCAGCCGGCGGGCGGCGACGACCCTCGGGGTACGCGGGGTGAACGGGCCGGAGACAGCGTCGAGGCGCCTCCCGCGCGCTGGTGACTGCATGGGAGACGCCTCGATCTGCTGGTGCGGGTGGATCAGGCGGCCTGGGCCGCGGCGCCACCGGTGCCCTCGGCCGCCACGGCGGCGCGGGCCAGCTCGACGATCGCGGCGAACGCCGCGGCGTCGTTGACGGCCAGGTCGGCCAGGATCTTGCGGTCGACCTCGATGCCGGCCAGGCGCAGGCCCTGGATCAGCCGGTTGTAGGTCAGGCCGTTGGCCCGGGCGCCGGCGTTGATCCGCTGGATCCAGAGCTGCCGGAAGTCGCCCTTGCGGTCACGACGGTCCCGGTAGGCGTACTGCATCGAGTGCAGCACCTGCTCCTTGGCCTTGCGGTAGAGGCGGGAGCGCTGACCGCGGTAGCCGCTCGCGGTCTCCAGCAGGGTACGACGCTTCTTCTGGGCGTTCACAGCCCGCTTGACGCGTGCCATCTCAACTCCTTCTTCGGTTCAGGTGGCGCGCGTCAGCGGCCGAGCAGCTTCTTGATTCGCTTGGTGTCGGCCTTGGCCAGTTCGACCGTGCCGGTCAGCCGCCGGGTCTGGGTGGAGGGCTTCTTCTCCAGGTTGTGGCGAAGGCCGGCCTGCTGGGCAACGATCTTGCCCTTGCCGGTCACCTTGACCCGCTTGCCCATACCCGTGTGGCTCTTCATCTTCGGCATGTGGAACGTCTCTCCCTGTTACTGGCCGCTGGTGTCAGCGGTCGGGCCGGTCTCACCGGCTGCTGCGGTCTCGCCGGCCGCCGGGGTCTCGCCACCTGCCGGGGCGGCCGACTCCTCCGCCGCGCGGTCGCGGGGCCCGCCGCGGGACGCCGTGGCGGCGACCGCGGAGGCCTTCACGGCCCGGTGCGGAGCGAGAACCATGATCATGTTTCGGCCGTCCTGCTTCGGCGCGGCCTCGACGTATCCCAGGTCCGTGATCTCGGACTCGAGCCGGCGCAGGAGCCGGTAACCCAGCTCCGGGCGGCTCTGCTCGCGACCGCGGAACATGATCGTCACCTTGACCTTGTCGCCCGCCTTCAGGAACCGCACCACGTGACCCTTCTTGGTCTCGTAGTCGTGCGGGTCGATCTTCGGCCGGAGCTTCATCTCCTTGATGACGGTCTGTTGCTGGTTACGCCGCGCTTCGCGCGCCTTGAGTGCGCTCTCGTACTTGAACTTGCCGAAGTCCATGAGCTTGCACACCGGCGGGCGCGCCATCGGCGCAACCTCGACCAGGTCCAGGTCGACGTCCGCGGCCAGCTGCAGGGCGCGCTCCAGCGGGACGATGCCCACCTGCTCACCCTCAGGGCCGACCAGTCGGACCTCACGTGCCCGGATCTGCTCGTTCACGCGTGGTTCGACGCTGATGGGGCCTCCTCGAGTCGAGTCTCCTACGGTGCCGACTCCGCGGGCTCCCGGGCGGGAGCCGACCCGGAAAGCAGAAGGCCCCGGCACATGCCAGGGCCCGCTCGACCGGTCGGCACGATCATATGATCGCGCATCCGGGACCGGGACGTGCCCGGAACCGGGGACCGGACCCGGCCACCTACAGGGGCGACTCGGGTGGGAGCAGGCGCTCCGCTTCGGGACCACCCACACGTCAGCGACGGGGGCAGTCTGGTCGACTCACCAACACTACACCTCCACTCCACCGGCCCCCAAACCGGGCCCGCGGCCTCCCGCCGGCGCGTCCCCACGCCGGCCGGTCCCGTGCCGCGCTAGGGGCCTCGTTCCCGGAAGTAGTGGCCATCCGGCGCCGGATTGCC
>NZ_JBSGJR010000399.1:0-6651 GCF_053605645.1 Micromonospora sp. NPDC003776 | reverse complement strand
GGCCGGCCGGAGGGGCCGTACGCGCCGTTCTGGGACCCGGCCCGGCAGCGCGCCAACGACGCCGCCTTCACCGCGCCCACGGTGGCCGGCCTGGCCGCCCTGCGCGACCGGTACGGGGTGCGCTGGCTGGTCGTCGACCGCGAGGTCGGCCGGGAGTCACCGGCCTTGGGCACGCTGGCCGACCTGCGCCACGACAACGGTCGGGTGGCCGTCTACCGGCTCCGCTGAGCGCTCACTCCTCCCAGTCCCGGTTGTTCTTCGCGGTCTGCTTGGCCAACTGGTACGCCGGCAGCATGGCCTGGTGCTCCGCGTCGTCCGCCCCGCCGACGGTCAGCAGGAACCGGCCCCAGATGGTGGACACCAGGATCGCCCGCTCGTGCGTGCCGGTGGGCCCGACGAAGGTCGCCTCGAAGGCGTCGAGCGGGCCGGCCTTCGTCCGGCGGTACTGCCGGTCGGTGACGTCGCCGTACGCGTAGAGGAACTTGTCCATGACCTGCTGCTGGTCGCCGGGCGAGTTCGCCCGCCAGGCCCGGAGGAAGCCGAGGTGACCGGCGGGCTTGGCGTCGATCTCGCAGACCGGCACGGCACCGCCGATGGCGGCGTCCCGGCCGTTCTTCACCGCCTTCGCCCGCCACTTCGCCGGTGCCGAGAAGATGAGCTCCATCGGGCACGGGCTCGCCTTGCCGCCGAGCTCACCGGCGGCCGGGGCCGGGGCCACCTCGTCGTACCAGGGCGGGCCGGCGACCACCGGCGAAGCGGTCGGGCTCGGCGACGCCGACGGACTCGCGGTGCCCCGCGGCTGCTCGTCGCCGCAGCCGCCGATCCCGGCAAGGGTCAGTGCGGCCAGCACGGCCGTCGCGGTACGTCGCAGCATCCCCGTCCTCCTGCGCTCCGGCCGTCGTGTTCGACGGCGGTCCCGGGATGTTAGTAGATCTTGCCGATCGGCGTGGACCCGTTTCCGCGGTCAGGCCGGGCGGTGGGCGCGCAGCATCAGCGAGACGCCGGGCAGCGCCCGCACCGGGAGGTACCGCTCGGCGGTGACGACCGTGCGCAGGCCGAGGTTCACCACCGGGTGCGGCTCGTCCAGGTCGGAACCGGTGGACCGGCGGCGTCGCCAGGCGGCCACCGGACGGAGCAGCACGTTCCAGCTCCACAGCTCGTCGACGACCAGCCCGGCCTTCGCCACGACCGCCCGCAGCCCGGCGCGGTCGTAGCGGCGGACGTGCCCGACCGCCACGTCGTGCGCCGACCAGAGCCGCATGTCAGCCGGTACCGCGATCAGCGCGGTGCCGCCGGGACGCAGCACCCGACGGATCTCGGCGGCGGCGAGGTGGTCCTCGTCGAAGTGCTCCAGGATGTCGAAGGCGACCACCAGGCCCAGGCGGGCCGACGGGACCGGCAGGTGCCGGGCGTCGGCCCGGATCACGTCCAGGCCCCGCTCCCGGGCCACCCCGGCGCCCTCCGCGCTGTATTCCAGGGCGAGCGGCGTCCAGCCGTGCGCCCGCAGCACCCGGGTGTTGCCGCCGCCGGCCGCGCCGACGTCCAGCGCCCGCTCGGGGCACACCCCGGCCGCCGCCAGCCGGCGCAGCGCCCGGCCCAGCAGGACCCGCCGCTCCCGGTACCACCAGTGGCGGTCCTCGAGCGCGGCGAGCTTGCGGATCTCCGTCGCCTCCACCGGCAGACGGTAACAGGGCCCTTCCGGACGGAAGGGCCCTGTCGCGGTAGCGGTCGGGTCAGGGCCGGGTGAAGACCAGGGCCACGTTGTGCCCGCCGAAGCCGAACGCGTTGTTCAGCGCGGCGGGGACCTCCATGTGCCGGGCCTTGTGCGCGGCCACGTCCAGGGTGAGGTCCTCGTCCGGGTCGTCCAGGTTGATCGTCGGGGGGACGACCCCGTCCCGGATGGCCAGGATGGTGGCGATCGACTCCAGCGCGCCCGCCGCGCCGAGCAGGTGCCCGGTCATCGACTTGGTGGCCGACAGCACCGGGTGGTCGCCCAGCGCCTTGCGCAGCGCGCCGATCTCCAGCATGTCGCCCACCGGAGTGGAGGTGGCGTGCGCGTTGACGTGCACAATGTCCGTCTTCGCCACGCCCGAGTCGGCGATCGCCCGGGCGATGGCCCGGATCGCGCCCTCGCCCTCGGCGTGCGGCTGCACGATGTCGTACGCGTCCGAGGTGATCCCCGCGCCGGCGAGGCGCGCGTACACCCGGGCGCCGCGGGCGGCGGCGTGCTCGGCCCGTTCCAGGACCACCACGCCCGCGCCCTCACCGAGCACGAAGCCGTCGCGGCCCTTGTCCCAGGGCCGGGACGCCTTCTCCGGCTCGTCGTTGCGGGTCGACATGGCCCGCATCGAGGCGAACCCGGCGATCGGCAGCGGGTGGATCACCGCCTCGGTGCCGCCGGCCACCACCACGTCGGCCCGGCCGGCGCGGATGATGTCCAGGCCGAGCGCGATCGCCTCCGCGCCGGTCGCGCACGCGCTGGCCACCGAGTGCACCCCGGCCTTCGCGCCCAGTTCCAGCCCGACCCAGGCGGCCGGACCGTTCGGCATCAGCATCGGCACCGTGTGCGGGGAGACCCGCCGCGGGCCGGACGCCTCCAGGATGTCGTCCTGGGCGAGCAGGGTGGTGGCGCCGCCGATGCCCGAGCCGACGCTGACCGCCAGCCGCTCCGGGTCCAGCCCGGAGTCGGCGAGCCCGGCGTCGGCCCACGCCTGCTGCGCGGCGATGATGGCGATCGCCTCGGACCGGTCCAGCCGGCGCAGCTTGACCCGATCCAGCACCGCGGACGGGTCCACCGCCAGTTGGGCGGCGATCCGGACGGACAGTTGCGCCGCCCACTCCTGGGTGAGCGCACTCACCCCGGAGCGGCCGGCGAGCATGGCGTCCCAGGTCGACGCGACGTCCCCGCCGAGCGGGGTCGTCGCGCCGAGCCCGGTGACGACGACGTCGGGACGACTCATGATCAGGACTGCGCCTCGATGTAGCTGACGGCGTCCCCGACGGTCTTCAGGTTCTGCACCTCGTTGTCCGGGATCTTGACGCCGAACTTCTCCTCGGCCGCCACCACGACCTCGACCATGGAGAGCGAGTCGACGTCGAGGTCGTCGGTGAAGGACTTCCCCTCGGCCACGTCGTCCGGGTTCACCCCGGCAACCTCTTCGAGGATCTCGGCGAGGCCGGCAGTGATCTCGTCACGGGTCATTGCGGTTGGTTCCTCTCAATGGGGGTTCCTCGACGGCCGGCGTCGCCGGCCGCCGCTCCTCGGCGCGTTCGCGCCCGAGGGGGTCTCAGGGGCAGCGGACGACCTGACCGGCGTAGGTCAGGCCACCGCCGAAGCCGAACAGCAGCACCGGGGCGCCCGCGGGCACCTCGCGCCGCTCGACCAGCTTGGACAGGGCCAGCGGGACGCTCGCCGCCGAGGTGTTGCCGGACTCGACGATGTCCTTGGCGATGATCGCGTCGGGGATGTTCAGCCGCTTGGCGATCCCGTCGATGATCCGGGCGTTGGCCTGGTGCGGCACGAACGCGGCCAGCTCCGACGGGTCCACGCCGGCCTTCTCGCAGGCCTGCAGCGCCAGCGGCGCCAACGCGGTGGTGGCCCAGCGGAAGACCGCCTGCCCCTCCTGCGCGATGTACGGCCGCCAGCCCTCGATCCGGACCGCGTCGCTCTTCTCCGGCACGGAGCCCCAGACCACCGGCCCGACCCCGACCGGCTCGTCGTCGGCGGTCGCCGTGACCACCGCGGCCCCGGCGCCGTCACCGAAGATGATGCAGGTCGAGCGGTCGGTCCAGTCGGTGAAGTCGGAGAGCTTCTCCGCGCCGATGACGATCGCGTTGCGGGCCGCGCCGGCCCGGATCGCGTGGTCGGCGGTGCCGAGCGCGTACGCGAAGCCGGAGCAGGCGGTGTTGATGTCGTACGCGGCCGGGGCGGTGATGCCGAGCTTGGCGGCGACCCGGCAGGCCACGTTCGGGCTGCGGTCGACCGAGGTGCAGGTGGCGACCACGACGAGGTCGATGTCGGCGGCGGTCAAGCCGGAGTTGGCCAGCGCCTTGCCGGCGGCCGCGGTGGCCATGTCCGCCACCGTCTCCTCGCCGGCGATCCGCCGGGTGACGATGCCGACCCGGTCCCGGATCCACTCGTCGTTGGTGTCGACGAGTTGGGCGAGCTCGTCGTTGGTCACCACCCGCGAGGGCTGGTAGTGCCCCATCGCGACGATCCTGCTGCCGGTCATCAGTGCTTGCCTTCCGTTCGCGCCTGCCGGGCGATCAGGTCCCGCGCGGCGGGCAGGTCGTCGGGGGTGTTCAGGGTGACGATCTCCGGCGCGCCCTCGCCCTTGAGTTCGCGCTTGACCAGGCCGGCCAGGGTGCCGGCCGGGGGCAGCTCGATGATGCCGGTGACGCCCAGGTCGGCCAGCGTGCGCATGCACAGGTCCCAACGGACGGGAGCGGTGACCTGGCGGACCAGTCGCTGGACCATCTCCTGCCCCTGGCCGACCGCGGTGCCGTCCAGGTTGGAGAGCAGGGTCCGGACCGGGTCGGCCGGGGTGATCCCGGCGGCCGCGGTGGCCAGCGCGGCCTCGGCCGGGGCCATGTACGGGGTGTGGAACGCGCCGGCCACCTTCAGCCGGGTGATCCGGGCCCGCGCCGGCGGCTCGGCGGCCAGCTTGTCCAGCCCGTCCAGGCTGCCGGCGGCGACGATCTGGCCGGCGCCGTTGCGGTTGGCCGCGTGCAGGCCGTGCGCCTCGATCGCGGCGACCACCTCGTCCGGGTCGCCACCGAGCACGGCGGCCATCCCGGTCGGCTCCAGCGCGCAGGCGGCGGCCATCTCCCGGCCGCGTACGCCGGCGAGGGTCACCGCCTCCTCGGCGGTGAGCACTCCGGCCAGGGCCGTGGCGCCCAGCTCGCCGACGCTGTGCCCGGCGACCAGCGCGACGTCCTGCATCGGCAGGTGCTCGCCCGCCAGCAGCGCGGCCGCCACGAGCAGCGGCTGGGTGCGGGCGGTGTCCTTGATCTCGTCCGCGTCCGCCTCGGTGCCGAGGTGCACCAGGTCGACCCCGGCCAGCTCGGACCAGGCGCGCAGGCGCGCCTCGGTGCCGGGGAGGTCCAACCAGGGGGTCAGGAAACCGGGTTTCTGGGCACCCTGTCCGGGTGAGAGTACGGCGAGCACGCATACGACTCTGACGGATACTCGCGGGTCGCGCTGTAACGCAGGGCACCAAACCGCACTAGAAGCTTTGGAGGATCCCTACAAAGATCGGCGGCGATCATCACCAGTCTGCGCCGTTTTCCGGCCGCTTGGGCTCAATGTCTGGCTCGGGACGGCTGCGACAGCCGGGACCACCGGGTCGAGCCGACCGACGGTCAGCGCCACCTGCAGGGCGAACGCGTCCCGGGGTGCCAGCGGCGAGAAGCCCGTCACCTCGGCGACCCGCTTGAGACGGTAGCGGACCGTGTTCGGGTGCACGAAGAGCGCCCGGGCGGCGCTCTCCAACGTGCCGCCGGCCGCGAAGAAGGCGTCCAGCGTCTCCAGCAGTTCGCCGCCGGCCCGGACCAGCGCCGCGTACACGTCGTGGCGCAACCGGCGGCGGGCCTCCGCGTCGCCGGCGAGGGCCCGCTCCGGCAGCAGGTCCGCGGCGGGCACCGGGCGCGGCGCGGTCGGCCAGGCCGGCGCCGCCCGGAAGCCGGCCAGCGCCGCCCGGGTGGAGTCCGTCGCCTCGTCCAGACTGGGCACCGCCGGGCCCACCACCACCGGCCCGTCGCCGAACGCGGTCAGCAGCTTCTCCGTCGCCGCCACCGGGTCGGCCGCGCCGCCCAGCACGATCACCAGGCGGTCCCCGTGCACGCCGCCGATCACCTCGACCCCGATCCGGCGGGCCTGCCGGTAGACGGTGTGCAGCACGGCGGCCACCTCCCCACCGGGGGAGCGGCCCACCGCCACCGCCACCGGGGGCGCGTCGGACCAGCCAAGGGCCGCCGCCCGGCTGGCCAGCACGTCCGGCGAGTCGCCGCGCAGCAGCGCGTCCACCAGCAACGCCTGGAGCCGGGCGTCCCAGGAGCCGCGGGTCTCGGCGGCGCGGGCGTACACCCGGGCGGCGGCGAAGGCGATCTCCCGGGAGAAGCGCAGCACCGCCTCCCGCAACGACTGCTCCTCGCCCTCGACCGCCAGTTGGCCCACCTGTTCCTCGACCACCTCGATGGTCACCTTGATCAGCGCCACGGTCTGCTGCAGGCTGATCGACCGGGCGAGGGCCTGCGGTGCCGCGGCGAAGACCTCGTCCGACACCTCCTGGGTGCTGTCCGTCGCGCCGCCGCCCTGCCGCAGCCACTGCACCAGCGACCGGACGCCGGCCTGGGCGACCAGCGTGACCCAGGACCGCTGGTCCGCCGGCAACTCCCGGAACCAGGGCAGGGCCTCGTCCATCCGGGCCACGCTGGCGGTCGCCAGCGCCCCCGCCGCCCGCTCGATCCGGCGCAGGGTCGCCGACAGTTCGGTACCGCCCGGCTCGCTCACCGGTCCAGCCTGACATGCCCTGACCAGGGACTCCACTTCGAGGGTCGGCCGGCGGCGGCGCGGTGGCGCCGGCCGACCACGGGACACCCCCGCCTGCCCGGCGCGCCCCCGCCGACCAGGCCGCCGACCGGTGCTGGCCG
>NZ_JBSGJR010000398.1:0-6681 GCF_053605645.1 Micromonospora sp. NPDC003776 | reverse complement strand
GGGATGGTCACGTGTGGACCTCGGGCGGCGTCACCGCGGCGCTCGACCTCACGCTGGCGTTCGTGGAGGCCGACCACGGCGCCGCCCCCGGCCGGCGGTCGGGTTGGCGAGCACGGCGACAGGGCCGGACGGGAGATGATCGTGCGCGGTCACGGCGAGCACCGTACGGCACGACCCTCCCCGCTCACCAGGGGAGACGGGCCGGGGCGACATCGACAGCGGCCAGCGGGCCGCGGAGCCGCCGAAGCGCGGTCACCCTGTCCAGCCCGTGAGAGGCCGGGCCGGTACGCGCCGGCGGCCGCCGCACCGCGCCTAGCCTGTCCCGCGTCCGTCCCGCCCGAGTCCGGGGCGGGACGGCACGGAGACGAGGAGTGGGCGTGCCCGACGAGTTCCCCCGGTACCTGTTCAAGGAGATGGACGCCGCCGACCCCCTCGCCGAGCTGCGCGACCGGTTCGTCGTCGCCGACGAGGACCTGATCTACCTCGACGGCAACTCGCTCGGCCGGCTGCCGGCGGCCACCCCCGACCACCTCGCCCGGCTGGTCCGCGAAGGCTGGGGCGACCGGCTCGTCCGCGGCTGGCCCGGCTGGATCGAGTGGGCCCGGCGGATCGGTGACCGCCTCGCCACGCACGCCCTCGGCGCGCGCCCGGGCGAGGTGCTGATCTCCGACTCCACCTCGGTGAACCTGTACAAGCTGGCCGCCGCCGCGCTCGACGCGGCCGGGGACCGGCGCACCATCCTGGTCGACGCCGAGGACTTCCCCACCGACCGGTACATCCTCCAGGGGCTCGCCGAGGCGCGCGGCCACACCCTGCGGGTGCTCCCCTCCGACCTCGACCAGGGGCTGGACCTGGCGACCCTGCGGGCCGCGCTGAACCCCGACGTCGCCCTCGTGGTGTCCTCCGCGGTCTCCTACCGGTGCGGGGCGCTGCTCGACCTGGCGGCGGTCAACGCGGCCGCCCGCGAGGTCGGGGCGTACGTGCTGTGGGACCTGTCGCACGCCGCCGGGTCGGTGCCGCTCGACCTGACCGCGGCCGGCGCCGACCTGGCCGTCGGCTGCACCTACAAGTACCTCAACGGCGGGCCGGGCGCGCCGGCCTTCCTCTACGTGCGGCGGGAGCTGCAGGAACGGCTGCGCCAGCCGATCTGGGGCTGGTTCGGCCAGCGGGACCAGTTCGCCATGGGCCCCACCTACGACCCGGTACCGGACCTGGACCGGTTCCAGGTGGGCACCCCGCCGGTGCTGGGCATGGCCGCCCTCGACCCGGCGCTGGACGTGCTCGCCGAGGCGGGCATCGACCTGGTACGCGAGAAGGGCCGGCGGCTCAGCCAGGCCATCGTGACCCTCGCCGACGCCTGGCTCACCCCGTACGGCTTCACCGTGGCCTCCCCGCGCGACCCGGACCGGCGGGGCAGCCACGTCAGCCTGCACCACCCCGACGCGCTGCGGATCTCCCGGGCCGTCGCCGACGAGGGCCGGGTGATCGGCGACTACCGCGCCCCCGACCGGCTACGCCTCGGCCCGGCCCCGCTCTACACCCGCTTCGTGGACGTCTGGGACGCGATGGACCGGCTCCGCGACATCGCCGAGCGGCGGTCGTACGAGCGGGTGCCCGGCGCGCCCTCCCGGGTCACTTGAGCTTGCGAGTCGTCCGGGCCACCGTCTGGTCGTACTCGGGGTGCTTCTCCAGCCACCCGCTGAGGAACGGGCAGACCGGCACGACCGTCCGCCCCTTAGCCCGCGCGTCGTCCATCACCGCGCGGGCCAAGGTCGAGCCGACGCCCTTCCCCTCGAACGCCGGGTCGACCTCGGTGTGGGTGTAGACGATGATGTTCCCGGTCAGCTGATAGGTGACGACCCCGGCGGTCGCCCCGGTCTCGTCCCGCGCCTCGAACCGCTCCCGCTCCGGCACGTCGGTCACCGTGATCTGCATCCCGCCATCCAACCACGGCCCGATCGGGGTGGTCAGAAGGTGATCCGCACCTTCAGCGCGGTGCGCTCGTCCATCGCGCGGTAGCCGTCCGACACCCCGTCGAGGGTCACCGAACTGTCGAAGACCGGCGACGGGTCGATGGTGCCGTCGAGGACGTCGGCCAGCAGCTCCGGGAGGTACGCCCGGGCCGGCGCGACACCCCCACCGAGGGCGATGTTCCGGTTGAACATCTGCCCGATGTCCACCCCGGCGCTGCCGCCGTGCGGCACGCCGACGTAGCCGACCGCGCCGCCGTCGCGGGCGATGGAGATCGCGGTACGCATCGACTCCTCGGTGCCGACCGCCTCCAGCACCGCCTGCGCGCCCTGCCCCCCGGTCAGCTCCCGGACCGCGGCGACCGCCGCCTCGCCCCGCTCGGCGACCACGTCGGTGGCCCCGAAGGAGCGGGCGATGTCGGTGCGGGCGGTGTGCCGGCCCAGCGCGATGATCTGCTCGGCGCCGAGCCGCTTCGCGGCGAGCACCCCGCAGAGCCCGACCGCGCCGTCGCCGACCACCGCGACGGTGGCGCCGGGGCGGACCCGGGCGGCCAGCGCGGCGTGGTGGCCGGTGGACATCACGTCGGAGAGCGCCAGCAGGGCGGTGAGCAGCCGCTGGTCGCTCGCCGCCTCGGCGGGCAGCCGCACCAGGGTTCCGTCGGCGTACGGGACGCGGACCGCCTCGCCCTGGCCGCCGTCCGAGCCGGGCGAGCCCCAGAAGCCGCCGTGCGGGCAGGAGGTGTGCAGCCCCTCCCGGCAGAAGTCGCACACCCCGTCGGACCAGACGAACGGCGCCACCACCAGGTCGCCCACCCGTACCGTGTCCACCTCGGCGCCGACGGCCTCGACCACGCCGAGGAACTCGTGCCCGATCCGCTGCCCCGGCTGCCGCCGCGCCACTCCCCGGTACGCCCACAGGTCGCTGCCGCAGATGCAGGCGAGCACGACGCGGACGACGGCGTCGGTGGCCTCGCGGACGGTGGCGTCCGGCACCTCCTCGACCCGGATGTCGTTCGGGCCGTGGATCACGGTGGCGCGCATGGGCGGTGTCCTCCCGGTGTGGATGGTCGGCCGACGGGACGGTCGGCCCGGCGGAACGCTAGACCCGGGTCGGCGGTTCGGCCGACGCGGCGCGCCGCCGGGTGGCCCGGCTCACCGGCCGAGGTGCGCGAGCCCGCTGCCGATCACGTCGATCCGGCCCCACCGGCCGGGTACGTCCAGCAGCTCCAGCCGGCCGAAACGGGCCGGCACCCGGGGCGACATCAGCAGATGCTCGCCCGCCGGGTCCAGGCCGAGCATGGCCCGCAGCAGCAGGAACGGCGCCCCGGTCGCCAACGCCTGCGGGCTGTTCGCGGTCGGGTACCGCACCGGATAGTGGGTGAGTGCGCGCGGATAGCCGGCGAACGCCTCGGGCATGCGGCCGTCGAAGTACCCGGCCGCGTCGACGACGGCCTCGGCGATCCGGCCGGCCTCCTCGGCGAAGCCGTAGCGGCGCAGGCCCCAGGCGATCAGCGCGTTGTCGAACGGCCACACCGCGCCGAGGTGGTAGCCGAGCGGGTTGTACCGGTCCTGGCCCTCGGCGAAGGTCCGCACCCCCCAGCCGGAGAAGAGCCGGGGCCCCATCAGCTGCTCCACCACCCGGGCCGCCCGGGACTCCGGGACGATGCCGCTCCACAGCAGGTGGCCCAGGTTGGAGGCGAGGCCGTCGACCTGGCGGCCGTCGCCGTCGAGGGCGAGCGCGTAGTAGCCGCGGTCGGCGATCCAGAAGTCCCGGTCGAAGCGCTCGCGCAGGGCGGCCGCCTGCCGCTCCAGCCGCTCCGCGTACGCCGGGTCGCCCCAGAACTCGCGGGCCAGCCGCGCCCCGCGCAGCTTCGCGTCGTACGCGTAGCCCTGCAGCTCGCAGGTCGCCAGCGGCGGGCCCGGCAGCCGCCCGTCGGCGTGGCAGATCGCCTCCGGCGTGTCCTTCCAGCCCTGGTTCCGCACCCCGGTCCGCTCGTTGCGCCGCCGGTAGCGCAGATAGCCGTCGCCGAGGAGGTCGCCGTACTCGTCGATCCAGCGCAGCGCCGCGCGGGCCTCGTCCTCGAACTCCCGGACCAGGTCCTGGTCGCCGGTCCACCGCTCGTACTCGTCCAGCAGGACCACGTAGAGCGGGGTGGCGTCGGCGGTGCCGTAGTACGGCGACTCGGGCCGCTCCTCGAAGGCCACCAGCTCGCCGTAGCGGAACTCGCGGAGGATCTTGCCGGGTTCCTCGTCCCGGAAGTCGTCGAGCACCGCGCCCTGGTCGATGCCGAGCATCCGCAGGGTCGCGGCGGCCAGCTCCGGCACCACCGGCAGCGCCTCGAAGCTGGTGAGGATGCTGTCCCGGCCGGTGATGGTGGCCGACCAGGGCAGGCCGGCGGCCGGCATCACCTGGTCCGGCAGGGTCAGCGGCGAGTAGCGCAGCGCCGCCAGGTCCACCAGGCTGCGCCGGTACGTGGTGGTCAGCACGCTCCAGTCGCAGCTGAGGGTGGGGGCCTGCGCCAGCCACACCGCGAGGTCGTGCCGCCGTTCGTCGGAGCTGCGGCGCGGACGGCGCTCCAGCTGCTCGCGGACGTCCCGGCCGTCGGGGCGCAGCACCAGCGCCTGCACCCGCAGCGTGGTCGTCCAGCCCTCCTTCGGGTCCAGCCGCACCGCGTACGTCAGCCCGTCCGCGTCGACCTGCGCCGGCTCGCTGCTGCTGATCAACGTCTCGCGCTGGAACCGGTCCCGCCGGTAACCCAGCCGCAGGCGGCCGTCCTCGACCCGCTGGTAGAGCCGCCCCGCCGGGGTCCGCTCCTGATCGACCGCGAAAATCGGGGCGAAGTCGCTGGCCACATCGAGCCGGACGGTGAACTCCACCGGTTCGCGGTCGTGGTTGAGCACCGTCAACCGTTCCTCGAAGGCCCCGCCGGTGATCGCCCGCTCCCGGATCACCGAGGACTTGGCGTCCACGTAGTGCGTCGGCGCACCCGGAACCAGGAAGAACCGCAGGGTGACAAGGTCCCGCTCCGCCACCGAGAGCGGGTTCAGCCGCTCGCCGTTCAGGCTGAGCCGCCAGCGGGACAGGAACCGGGTGTCGAAGTCGAAGAAGCCGCACGGGTTGGCGACGGTCGCCTCCACGTCGCCGTTGTTCTCGCTCAGCACGAAGATGTTGCCGTCGAGCACCCGGACCAGGTCCGACTTCATCCGGACTCTCCGGGCGCGGCGCTCAGGGCCCGCGGGTGACGCCCGCCCGGTGGCGGGGGGAAGAGCCGCTCCAGCAGCACCACGAAGCGGAACCGGCCCTCGGCGGTGATGTCGTTGCGCAGCCAGGCGGTGAGCGGCTTGGCCTCGCCGCGGGCCATCCGCGCGAAGAACTCCCGATCGGTACGGATCACCGTGTCGGCCGCCCGCTCGGTACGGCTCACCGTCACCCGGCCGTCGGCGATGCTCAGGTGCCAGACCTCCACCCCGCCGGGCCCGTCCAACTCGAACCGGATGGCACCGGCGGCGCGGCGCAGCAGCCGCTCCGGCGCGCCCCGGACCAGCTGCGCGAAGAACGCCTCGATCGGATCGGACACGCACCCGCCTCCCGGGAGAGGGCCGTCGCACCGCAGCCCCCGCTCCGGCTGACGACCCGTGGGCGGCGACGACGGGCGCTGCGGCCACGGGTCCGGCGCCGCCCCAGACTATCGCCGGGCCGGGGTGGGGGCGCTCGGATCGGCGGAACCGCGGCGGGTGCGGTGGGACGGACCGGGCCGGTGGCGGGCAGGATGGCGGCATGCGCCTGGTCTCCTGCTCCCCTCCGCCACGGACATCGTCTACGCCCTCGGGCTCGGGGACGACCTGGTCGGGGTCAGCTTCGAGTGCGAGGTGCCGGCCGCGTACCGGGCCGGGGTGACCGTCGTGGTGGGCGGCCGGGACACCCGGGGCATGAGCCCGGGCGAGATCGACGCGTACGTCAAGGACCGGCTCGCCGCCGGCGCAGACCTGTACACCCTGCACGCCGGGGCGCTGACCGGACTGGACCCCGACCTGATCCTCACTCAGGACCTGTGCCGGGTCTGCGCGCTGCCCGCCGGACGGGTGTCGGACGCGGTGGCGCACCTGGGTTGCCGGGCCGACGTGCTGTCGCTCGACCCGTACACCCTGGAGGACGTGCTGGGGACGATCCGCGACGTGGGTGTCGCCGCCGGCGTACCGGATCGGGCGAAGGCCCTGCTGGACGGTCTGCGGGCACGGCTCGCGGCCGTCGGCGCGGCGGTGGCCGGCCGGCCCCGGCGGCGGGTGGCGGTGGTGGAGTGGACCGATCCGCCGTTCGGCGCCGGCCACTGGATCCCCGACCTGGTCCGGGTCGCCGGCGGCGAGCCGGTGGCCGCCCACCCGGGTGCCCGGTCCACCGCGACCACCTGGGACGCGCTGCGGGCGGCCCGGCCGGAGGTCGTGCTGGTCACCCCCTGCGGCTTCCGCCTGGACGGGGCCGCCGCGCAGGCGGCCGACGTCGCGCCGCGCTTCCCCGGTGCCGAGGTGTGGGCGGTGGACGCCGACGGGCTGATCGTGCGGGCCGGTCCACGCCTGGTCGACGGGGCCGAGGCGATCGCGGCGATCCTGCACCCCGACGCGGTGCCGGCCCCGCCGGAGGGCCGGGTCCGCCGCGTCGCCTGAGCCGGGTGCGGGGTGACCTGAGCCGGACGGTCGGCCGGGGTCGCCCGAC
>NZ_JBSGJR010000397.1:0-6681 GCF_053605645.1 Micromonospora sp. NPDC003776 | reverse complement strand
CGCGGTGTGCGCGGCGAGCGCCACCTCGGCCACCCGCTCGGTCGTCTGCGGGGCGGGGCGGGGCGCGGCGGGGGGGTCAGTGAAGGTAGGCGAGGATGCCGGGGAGGGGGTCGGTGTCGACGGCGGTGTCGACGACCAGGCGCGGGCCGATGATCGGCTCGTACTCGGCCCGGCGCAGCAGGGTCTGCTCCCAGCTCGGGTGGTGCTCGTCGGGAAGGCGCGCCTCGACCCGGCGGCGGTGCTCGGCCTCGTCCCCGCAGTGCACCTCGATCACCCGCAGCGGCACGCCGGCCCGCCCGGCCAGGTCGTGCCAGAGGCCGCGGGCACTCGCCACCGGGTTCACCGCGTCGACCACCACGCTGAACCCGAGCCCGAGCTGCACCTCGGCGAGCCCGGCGACCGCGCCGTACGCGGCCATCCCGGGCACGTCGCCGACCAGGCCGTACCGGTGCAGGGCCCGCTCCACCGGGTCGACCGGCAGGACCGGGGCGCGCAGCGCGGCGCCGACCCGGACGGCGAGGGTGGTCTTGCCCACGCCGGGCAGGCCGGCGAAGGCGACCAGCAGCGGGCCGCCCGCGCCGGGGCGTACCGCGCCCGGGTCCACCCGACCGTCGGGGACGGGTACCTCGGAGGTCACGGCAGCAGGTGCGGCCGGACGTCGTCGGCGGCCTCGTCGCCGTACGACTCGGCGAGCCGCTTGACGAACAGGTCCCGGCGCACCTCGTACTCCTGGCCGCCGAAGTTCTCCAGCACCAGGGTGGCGAGCAGGCAACCCACCTGCGCGGCGCGCTCCAGGCTGACGCCCCAGTTGAGGGCGGCGAAGAAGCCGGCCCGGAAGCCGTCGCCGACGCCGGTCGGGTCGATCGCCTGGATCTCCCGGGCGATCGGCACGTGGATGGTGGCGAAGTCCCGGCCGGCGATCTCCACGCCCTGCTTGCCCAGCGTGGTGACCCGCACCTTGACCCGGTCGAGCAGCTGCGCGTCGTTGAGCCCGGCCTTGCTCTGCAGCAACGACTTCTCGTACTCGTTGGTCATCAGGTAATCGGCGCCGTCGACCAGGCCGAGCACGTCCGCCCCGTCCATCCGGGCGAGCTGCTGCGACGGGTCGGCGACGAAGGCGTACCCCCGCTCCCGGCACTCGGCGGAGTGCCGGATCATCGCGGCCGGGTCGTTGGCGCTGACCAGCACCAGGTCGAGACCGCCGAGCCGCTGCGCCACGGGGGCCAGCTCGATGTTGCGGGCCTCGCTCATGGCGCCCGCGTAGAACGAGGCGATCTGGCACATGTCGAGGTCGGTGGTGCAGACGAAGCGGGCCGTGTGCGCCACCTCGCTGACGTGCACCGAGTCGCAGTCGACGCCGTGCCGCTCCAGCCAGGAGCGGTAGTCGGCGAAGTCGGCGCCGACCGCGCCGAGCAGCACCGGCCGCAGGCCCAGCTGCGCCATGCCGAAGGCGATGTTGGCGGCGGTGCCGCCGCGCCGGAGCACCAGCTCGTCGACCAGGAAGGACAGGGAGACCTTGTCCAGTTGGTCGGCGATGAGCTGCTCGGCGAAGCGGCCGGGGAAGCTCATCAGGTGGTCGGTCGCGATCGAGCCGGTCACGGCGATCTTCATGTCAACCCTCGCGGTCGGGAGCACGGCGCGGGTCAGCCTACCGGTCCGGCCGGCGCGCCCGTCGCAGGTCGGTCGAGCGGGGGTCAACCCGCGGACGACCGCCCGTCACCGGACGCACACCGCCCGGGGCACGCCACACGGACGAGCCCGGGCAGCACGGACGAAGCGGCGGGGGGGGGGCCCGCCAGGGGACGGCCCCCCCCCGGGGCGGGGGCGGGCGCCCCCCCCCGCCCCCCCGCCGGGGGGGGGGCGGGCGGCCGCACCGCCGCGAGCGCGGCAGGAGAATCCCTGCCGCGCTCGCGAGACGGACTGACGTCAGCTGCAGCCGCTGGTGGAGCCGCAGCCCTCGCAGACGTAGCAGCTACCGGCCGGCCGCATCTTCGTACCGCAGGTGAAGCAGAGCGGCGCGTCCGCGGCCTTGCCGATCACGGCCTCCAGCAGCTCGGTGCTGGAGCCGACCGACGGCGCCGGCTTGACGGCCACGACCTCGGCCATCTCCTGCGCCGGCTGGGCGACCGCGGCCTTCGGCTCGGCCGGCGTCTCGACCGGGGCGGAGGCGGCCATCGCGGTGAGGTCCGCACCGTTCGCCTCCGCCTCCGCCTCGGCCTGGAGCTGGGCGGCCCGCTCCTTGGCGGTGAAGATGCCCAGCTCCGCGCGGCGCTCGTACGGCAGGAAGTCCAGGGCCAGGCGACGGAAGATGTAGTCCATCACCGAGGCCGCCATGCGGACGTCCGGGTCGTCGGTCATGCCGGCCGGCTCGAAGCGCATGTTGGTGAACTTGCTGACGTACGTCTCCAGCGGGACGCCGTACTGGAGACCGATGGAGATGGCCACCGAGAAGGCGTCCATCACGCCGGCCAGGGTCGAGCCCTGCTTCGACATCTTGAGGAAGACCTCGCCGAGGCCGTCGTCCGGGTACGACGAGGCGGTGAGGTAGCCCTCGGCGCCGCCGACCGAGAAGGAGATGGTCTGCGACGGCCGCTTCTTCGGCAGCCGCTTGCGCACCGGCCGGTACTCGACGACCTTCTCCACGACCTTCTCGACCTCGGCGGCCGGGGCCTCCGTCACCGCGGCGGCCTTGTTCGGCTTGGCGGCCGAGAGCGGCTGGCCCACCTTGCAGTTGTCCCGGTAGATCGCCAGCGCCTTGAGGCCGAGCTTCCAGCCCTCGAAGTAGATCTTCTCGACGTCCTCGACGGTCGCCTGCTCCGGCATGTTGACCGTCTTGGAGATGGCGCCGGAGATGAACGGCTGGACGGCCGCCATCATCCGCACGTGGCCCATCGGCGCGATGGAGCGCTCGCCCATGGCGCAGTCGAAGACCGGGTAGTGCTCCGGCTTGAGACCCGGGGCGTCCACCACGTGGCCGTGGTCGGCGATGTGCTCGATGATCGCCTCGACCTGCTCCTCCGGGTAGCCGAGGCTGCGCAGCGCCCGCGGCACCGTCTGGTTGACGATCTGCATCGAGCCGCCGCCGACCAGCTTCTTGAACTTGACCAGGGCCAGGTCCGGCTCGACACCGGTGGTGTCGCAGTCCATCATCAGGCCGATGGTGCCGGTCGGGGCCAGCACGCTGGCCTGCGAGTTCCGCCAGCCGTTCTTGTCACCCACCTTGTTGCCGAGGGTCCACTGCTTCGTGGCCTCGCGCTGGATGGCGGTGGCCACCGTGCCGGTCGGCTTGATCGCGTCGTTGGCGGCGGCGTGCTTGCGCATGACCCGCTTGTGCGCCTCCGCGTTGCGGGCGTAGCCGTCGTACGCGCCGACGATGCCGGCCAGCTCGGCCGAGCGCCGGTACGCCGTGCCGGTCATCAGCGAGGTGATCGCCGCGGCGACCTCCCGGCCCGGCTCCGAGTCGTACGGCAGGCCGGAGGCCATCAGCAGCGCGCCCAGGTTGGCGTACCCGATGCCGAGCTGCCGGTAGGCGCGGGTGGTCTCGCCGATCTTCTCGGTCGGGAAGTCGGCGAAGCAGATCGAGATGTCCATCGCGGTGATGACGAACTCCACCGACTTGACGAACTTCTCCACCTCGAAGCCGCCGTCGGCCCGCATGAACTTCATCAGGTTCAGCGAGGCCAGGTTGCACGAGGAGTTGTCCAGGTGCAGGTACTCCGAGCACGGGTTCGACGCGGTGATCCGACCGGTCTCCGGGCAGGTGTGCCAGTCGTTGATCGTGTCGTCGTACTGCAGGCCCGGGTCGGCGCACTCCCAGGCGGCCTGGGAGATGGTGCGGAACAGCTTCTTGGCGTCGATCGTCTCGATGGTCTGCCCGTCGAGCCGGCCGCGCAGGTCGAAGCCGCCGCCGTTCTCCACCGCGGTCATGAACTCGTCGGAGACCCGGACGGAGTTGTTGGCGTTCTGGTACTGCACGCTGACGATGTCCGCGCCGCCCAGGTCCATGTCGAAGCCGGCGTCCCGCAGCGCGCGGATCTTGTCCTCCTCGCGCGCCTTGGTCGCCACGAACTCCTCGATGTCCGGGTGGTCGACGTCGAGGATGACCATCTTGGCGGCCCGCCGGGTGGCGCCACCGGACTTGATGGTGCCGGCCGAGGCGTCCGCGCCGCGCATGAAGCTGACCGGGCCGGAGGCGGTGCCGCCGGAGGAGAGCAGCTCCTTCGAGGAACGGATGCGGGAGAGGTTGACCCCGGCACCCGACCCGCCCTGGAAGATCCGCCCCTCCTCCTTGTACCAGTCGAGGATGGAGTCCATCGAGTCGTCGACCGCCAGGATGAAGCAGGCGCTGACCTGCTGCGGCGACGGCGTGCCCACGTTGAACCAGACCGGCGAGTTGAAGCTGAACACCTGGTGCAGCAGCATCCAGGTCAGCTCGTGCGCGAACACCTCGGCGTCGGCCGGGGTGGCGAAGTAGCCGTACTCCTCGCCGGCGGTGCGGTAGGTGTCGACCACCCGGTCGATGAGCTGCCGCAGCGACCACTCCCGCTCCGGGGTCCCCACCGCGCCCCGGAAGTACTTGGTGGTCACGATGTTGGCCGCGTTGACCGACCAGGACTCGGGGAACTCCACCCCGCGCTGCTCGAAGTTGATCGAGCCGTCCCGCCAGTTCGTCATCACGACGTCGCGGCGCTCCCAGGTGACCTCGTCGTAGGGATGCACCCCCTCGGTCGTCCAGACGCGCTCGATCTTCAGCCCCGCCCCGGCCTTGTTCCGTGACTTGCTGGTCGTCACGCCCTCGCCCCCCTCGTCGGCGCGGTCACCCACCGCGCCTCGTCAACTGTCAGAAATCCGAAAAACTCAACTGATCGCGCCGGCGGCCTCGGCCGCCTCGGCGCCGGCGCCCTCCCGGGCGCGTGCGGCGGTCCGCAGCGTCTCGATCTCGCGCTCGAAGTCGGCGAGCGAGTCGAAGGACCGGTAGACGCTGGCGAAGCGCAGGTAGGCCACCTCGTCCAGGTCGCGCAGCGGCCCGAGGATGGCCAGCCCGACCTCGTGGCTGGGGATCTCGGCGGCCCCCTTGGCCCGCACGGTCTCCTCGACCTTCTGCGCCAGCAGCGCGATCGAGTCGTCGTCGACCGGCCGACCCTGGCACGCCTTGCGCACCCCGCCGATGATCTTCGTGCGGCTGAACGGCTCGGTCACCCCGCTGCGCTTGACCACCGCGAGCACCGCCTCCTCGACGGTGGTGAACCGCTTGCCGCACTCCGGGCAGGACCGCCGCCGCCGGATGAGCTGGCCGTCGTCGGCCTCCCGCGAGTCGACCACCCGGGAGTCGGCGTGCCGGCAGTACGGACACCGCATCGCCTTGCCTCCTTCATCGACCGCGGGCACACCGACCGACTCCCGGGCACGCGCCACCGCGACGGAGCCATCCCCTCGATGACTGACGCCGGCCGGACGGTACGGGAGTGCGTTCGGTAGTTGAACCCAACCTGTGGGCGACTTACGCCCGTGTGACTACTACATCTAGGGGTTGACCGTATGCCGTCCCCCTAGCGCGGTCAAGTTGAACGGCGTGTCCGGCGAGTCGCCAGCATCACTCACCCAACGGGCGGCCCGCCCGGCGGTCACGCGACACGCCGATAGAACATTCGTTCGAGGGCGACGTACCATTTATCAGAACAGGCGTTCGGAAATCCAGGATTTTGCCGCGACACGCCGACAACACGTCGTACAGATGTTTGAAAATGGCCGATCTCACCTATACGGTCAACAACGACCGGATGCGGCGTGTCGCGTCGGACCGGCCCCAGCACCACCTGAGCACGCACCACGAGCCGACGAGGCACCCAGCGCCGACCAGGGAGGACGGACGTGACCGAGGACCGGGCCAGCCGGCAGAAGAACCCGCAGCCGATCGACGGGGCGGGTCCGCCGGCGACCCGTCGACCCCGCACCGCGCGCAGCCGGGCGGCCCAGCCCGCCGTGCGCCCGGTCACGCCGGTGGTCAGCAGCTTCCCCGACCCCACCACGGTCGACCTGACCGCCCGGCAGCGCCGGATCCTGGAGTTCATCCGCACCTGGGTGGAGCGCCACGGCTACCCGCCGAGCGTGCGTGAGATCGGCGAGGCGGTCGGCCTGGTCTCGCCGTCCAGCGTCGCCTACCAGCTCAAGGAGCTGGAGAAGAAGGGCTTCCTGCGGCGCGACCCGAACCGGCCGCGTGCCGTGGACGTGCGCGCCCCCGGTGACGTCGACGACGAGGCGGCCCGGGCCCAGCGGCCGGCCCCGGCGTACGTGCCGATGCTCGGCCGGATCGCCGCCGGTGGCCCGATCCTCGCCGAGCAGGCCGTGGAGGATATCTTCCCCCTCCCCCGCGAGCTGGTCGGCGAGGGCGAGGTCTTCATGCTCCAGGTCAAGGGCGACTCGATGCTGGACGCGGCGATCTGCGACGGCGACTGGGTGGTCGTCCGGCAGCAGCCCAACGCCGAGGTGGGCGACATCGTGGCCGCCATGCTCGACGGCGAGGCGACGGTGAAGACCTACCGCCGCCGCGACGGGCACGTCTGGCTGATGCCGCAGAACCCGGCCTTCGACCCGATCCCGGGCGACGACGCCACCATCATGGGTCGCGTGGTCGCCGTGCTGCGCCGGATCTGACGAGACGCGGAATGGGGTGACCGGCCG
>NZ_JBSGJR010000396.1:0-6686 GCF_053605645.1 Micromonospora sp. NPDC003776 | reverse complement strand
GCCGTCACCCCCGGGCGGCGGCGCTCGCCGCGGCGGCCCTGTGCCTGATGCTCGCCGCGACCGGCTGCTCCGCCGGCGGCACGGCGTCCCGGGCCGACGCCCCGGCGGCGTCGGCGTCCGGCGTCCGCGGGCCGCTGTGTGAACTGCTGCCCGCGGGCAGCGACCCGGGCAACCCCGCCTCGCTGGTCGGCGAAGCGCCGGAGGAGGCCCTGCGGTGGATACCGGTGCTCACCACGTTCGAGGCGGCGGTCCGGGCGTCCGGCCTGGCCGCCGAGCTGCGGGCCGGGTCCGGGATGACCGTCCTGGCCCCCACCGACGACGCGTTCGCGGTCACCTTCTCCGAGGAGAACCTGGACCAGCTGCTGCTCACCCGGAAGGACACGCTGCGCGAGCTGCTCCGCGAACACCTCGTCGCCGGCTCCCTCTCGCTGTCCGACCTGCTCGCCGCTGGTGAGGTCACCACCCTCGCGGGCACCCGACTCACCGTCACCGGCGCCGCGACGGGCGCCCGCCTGGCGGACCGGGCCGACACGGTCTGCGCCGACTACCGCGCCGGCACCACCCGGATCCACCTGATCAACCGGGTGCTCGGCAACCTACCCGTCACGGCGGGCACGGGCGGGGACCGCAGCCACTGACGGGGACGCACGCGAAAAGGCCGCCGACCCCTCGTGGGGCCGGCGGCCTTCGTCGTCAGACCAGAATCAGCGCTGCTCGGCCGGGACGTAGTCCCGCTCGGCGTAGCCGGTGTAGATCTGCCGCGGGCGGCCGATCTTGGTCTCCGGGTCATTGATCATCTCGCGCCACTGGGCGATCCAGCCGGGCAGCCGGCCCAAGGCGAACAGCACCGTGAACATCTTGGTCGGGAAGCCCATGGCCTTGTAGATCAGGCCGGTGTAGAAGTCCACGTTCGGGTAGAGCCGGCGGGACACGAAGAAGTCGTCGGCGAGCGCGATCTCCTCCAGCTGCACCGCGAGGTCCAGCAGCGGGTCCGGCTTGGCCATCCGGCCGAGCACGTCCTGGGCGGCCTTCTTCACGATCGCCGCGCGCGGGTCGTAGTTCTTGTAGACCCGGTGCCCGAAGCCCATCAGCTTCACGCCGTCCTGCTTGTCCTTCACCTTCTGCACGAAGGACCGGACGTCGCCGCCGTCGGCCTGGATCTTCTGGAGCATCTCCAGCACGGCCTGGTTGGCGCCGCCGTGCAGCGGGCCGAAGAGCGCGTTGACGCCGGCCGACACCGAGGCGAAGAGGTTGGCGTTGCTGGAGCCGACCAGGCGCACCGTGGAGGTGGAGCAGTTCTGCTCGTGGTCGGCGTGCAGGATGAACAGCATGTCCAGCACCCGGGCCATCACCGGGTCGACCTCGTACGGCTCGGCCGGCACGCCGAAGGTCATCCGCAGGAAGTTCTCGACGTAGCCGAGCGAGTTGTCCGGGTACAGCAGCGGCTGGCCGATCGACTTCTTGTACGCGTACGAGGCGATGGTGGGCACCTTCGCCATCAGCCGCACCGTGGACATCTCCACGTGCTCCGAGTCGAACGGGTCCAGGCTGTCCTGGTAGAAGGTCGAGATGGCGCTCACCGCGGAGGAGAGCACGGCCATCGGGTGCGCGTCCCGCGGGAAACCGTCGAAGAAGCGGCGCATCTCCTCGTGCAGCAGCGAGTGCCGCCGGACCCGCTCGCTGAACTCCGTCAGCTGCGCCTGGCTCGGCAGCTCGCCGTAGATCAGCAGGTAGGAGACCTCCAGGAAGGAGGACTTCTCGGCCAGCTGCTCGATCGGGTAGCCGCGGTACCGCAGGATGCCCGCGTCACCGTCGATGTAGGTGATCGCGGACGAGCAGGACGCGGTGTTGACGAAACCGGGGTCGTAGGTGGTCATCCCGGTTTCCTTGAGCAGGTTGCCCACCTTGATGCCGGCGGGGCCCTCGACCGCGGACTGCACCGGCATCGACAGCTGCCCACCGGGGTGGTCGAGCTTGACTTCCGTCATGTGTTCCTCGCTTCGCCGGCAAGATCTTCGTTGAATTGCCTTCGCTTTTACCGTACTTACGGTCGGGAGGACACCGCTCGTCATGGTTCGGTGGTGAGGTGTGCATCACCCGATTCCCGACTTGCCGGCTCGGAAACCCGGTGGGAGCGCGCCCGCACCCCGGCCGGTGGCCGGGCGATCGGAGAGGCTACCGGCCGGCGGGCCCGGCGGTCAGGACAGGGCCAGCCGGCGCAGGCTCCGGTCGGCGCCGATCCGGTAGATGTCCAGCCGGTTCGCCCCGGCGGCGAAGAGCCGGTCGTCGGGCAGGAACGCGGCGAACCGCCGGCCGCCCTTGTCGGGCGCGACGACCGGTACGACCGCGCCGATCGTGCCGTTGACCGCGACCGCGAGCTGCGTCCCGTCCGGCACCGACGGGGGTACGGTGCCCCAGACCAGCGCGGGCAGTTCGCCGTGAACGGGGTCGACGGCGCGGAACGCGGCGAGGTTCGCCACCGTGGCCGTACCGCCGGCGGGTTTGTCGCCGACCCGGGTGCCGACCAGCGGGTCGGGAGCCGGGGTGGCGGGCGGGGACGGGACCCCGCCGGTGATGGTCACCGGCTGCCCGGGCCGGTCGTAGAAGAGCTTGTCGGGTCCGCTCCGCGGGGCCTGGTTCGCCGAGCGGCCGTCCATCCGCCAGGGGACCCTGATGTGGGTCTCGTCCAGGATCGTGGGGAGCAGGTCCACATGCTGCCAGTTGCGGTCGTCCACCCGGCCGGCGCGCTGGCCCGGCTTCTTGACGAACATCGGCACCCACGCGACCTGGTCGGCGGCGTGGTTGATGGCGTCCATCCCCCGGCCCTGCCAGTCCTTGCGGAAGCTCACCCCGTGGTCGGCGGTGACCAGGATCAGCGCCTTGTCGTACAGCCCGCTGGCGCGCAGGGTGCGCAGCGTCTCACCGATCAGCCGGTCGGTGTAGCCGAGCTGGGCCAGGTGCCGCTGCCGGGCCAGGTCCACCCAGCCGGCGCCGTCGTTGGGCAGGTCCTCCGGCGCCGCGTAGTGCGCCCCGGACGGCAGGTACGCCCACGGCGAGTGCGGCATCAGCAGGTGCAGGAAGTGCAGCGTGGGCCGGGACGACGGGCGCAGGCCGGCGAGGAAGCTGGTGAACCGGGCCGGCTGGTTGTCGTCCAGGGTGTCCCAGCGGAACTTCGGGTCGTCCGGGACCGGCTCGGCGGCGTCCAGGCCCGCCTCCGCCCGGGTCAGCTCCCGGTAGGAGTCCTCCGGGTCGACCCGGCTGTCCACCGGCGCGGTGACCTGACGCAGCAGCTTGCCGCTCTCCCGGACCAGCACCCCGAGGCCCTGCTCGGGGCTGGCCGGCTGGTCGCAGCGGCTGGGCGGGCAGAGCCGGGTGATGCTCTCCTCGGCCTTGATCGCGTACAGGCCGCCGAGGGCGGTGAAGAGGTTGTCGGGGTACTGCGAGTAGTGCGGGGCGTACGGTTGCGCCGGGTAGCGGCCGGTCAGCATGGCCGGCAGCGCGTACGGCGTCCAACCGCTGACCCCGGTGGCGTCGCGGTACCAGGTCGAGCCGGCGGCCAGCTCGGCGAAGTGCGGGTACCGGGCGGCGTCGATCTTCCCGTCCGGCCCGAGCAGCGAGACCAGCGGCAACTCGTCCAGGACGATCATGACGACCGGCGGATGGGCGCCCGCCCCCGCCACCCCGGCGGCGCCGCCCTCGCCGCGCGGCAGCACCACCGCCGAGGCCGGCGAGGCGAACAGGAACAGGCCGACGAAGACCAGCGGCCCGGCGGCGGCCACCCGGAACACCCGCCCCGGCGCCCGCCAGCGCCGGTGCGCTACCGCCCCGACGGCGCCGACCAGCCCGGCGACCAGCAGCAGCGGTACGCCCCGCAGCGGGGTGCCGTGCCGGCCGACCTGGACGGCGAGGGCGGCCAGCAGCAGCCCCACCAGGACGGTGTGCACGCCGGCCCGGACCACCCGCCCGGCGATCAGGCTGGCCGCGCCGAGCAGGGCGACGGGCACCGTCGGCACGATCGCGATCAGGGCCACCAGCAGCAGCACGTCGGCCCGGGTGGCCCGGTGGAACAGGAAGAAGTCGGGGCTGCGACCGAGCACGTCCAGCAACGGCTGGGTGACCACCAGCCCGACCAGCGCCACCACCTCCAGCAGCCGGCCCGCCTCACGCCGCCAGCCCCGGCGGGGCGCCGGCGGGGCCTCCAGCCGGGGGCGGGGCGGGGCGAGCGTGTCAGCCACCGACCACCACCTGGTAGAGCGTGCGGGTCCCGGACGGCAGTTCGAGCCGGTGGACGATTCGGCCGCGGGTGGCGAGCAGCCGCTCGAACGTCTCCCGGCGGTAGTCGGGGAAGAGGCCGTCCGGCTTGTTGGCCAGCAGCCGGCGGGCCATCGGATCCTCGGTGTGGACGAACTCCACCACCAGCGTGCCGCCGGGCGTGCCGAGCCCGACCAGCTGGTCCAGCACCTCGGCGAGTGGCACGTTGCGCCCGATCGCAAGGTGGTGCACGAGGGCCAGGGCGAGGACGGCGTCGGCCCGGGCCCGCTCGGCGAACGCGGCCCGCTCGACGCCCCGCCAGCCGCCGCCGGGCGACGGGTCGGCCAGGTCCATCACCAGTGGCAGGATCCGCCGCTCGCCCGCGTCCCGCAGGGTCCGGTAGAGGGCGTCGACCACCGCCGGGTCCTGCTCGACCGCGACCACGTAGTCGCCGTGCCGGGCGGCGATCCGGGCGTACCGGCCGTCGTTGGCGCCCAGGTCGAGCACGAGGCCGGGACCGGTGGCGGCCACCGCCCGGTCGACGAAGGCCTCCTTGGCCTGCCGGTCCGGCACCGAGTACGCACAGGTGCGCTGGTAGTCCGCCCAGTGGCTCTCGCCCGGCCGGTGGTCCAGGCGGCGGACCAGCTTGGTCAGGCCGCGTACCGTCGCCAGGGCCAGCTCGCGGGAGTAGCCGGCGGCGCGCAGCTGGGCACGCACGTCGGTGGTGCTGGCGCCGGCGTTGCGCGCCTGCATCGCCTGGTGCAGGTGGACGTGGGTGAGCACGCCGGCGCGCAGCCGCCGGGCGCCGCCGAAGAGCCGGCGCAGCTGGTCCGGCTCGATGCCGTCGATCCGCGCCCGCAGCCAGGGCTGGAAGTCCAGCCCGAGGTGGGCCTGGAGCAGCAGCGGATAGAGCAGCGTCTGGCAGAACTGCCGGTACCCGGCCCAGGGCTCGCCGTCGCGGGCCGGCTCGAACGAGCCGACGTCGATGAAGACCGGTGCGACGCCCCGCCACTGGAGGTTGTACGCCGAGCCGTCCTTGGTGGTGAAACCGGCGGCCAGGGCCGCGGCGAGGATCTCCAGGTGCAGCAGGGCGGCGTCGCGCAGCATCCCGTACGACCACTCGTACGGGTGGGAGACGAAGGGGATGCGCTCGTGGCGCAGCACCGCCGCCCAGGGCACGTCGACCGGGGTGGGGATCAGCTCCTCGGTCCCGCACACGGTGCCGGCGGCGAGCAGGTCCCGGAAGAAGTCGCTGGCCGCGAGGGCCCGCCAGTCGCGGGCGGACCGCTCGTCCAGGCCCCGGAGCACCTCGCCGTGCCGGTGGAAGACCCGGTTGCCCGGGTCGCGGAAGGAGCCTGGTTCGAGCCGGACGCCGGTGTCGGGGACGGCCACGCGGTCAGCCCTGGTCGGTGGGCTGGCGGCGGAAGCGGGCGACCAGGCGTCGCCAGTAGAGCTTGGCGGCGACCGCGGCACCGGCCACCCCACCCACCACCGCCTGCACGATGAGGCTGCCGGATCCCGCGTCCAGGTAAGCCAGGTGCGTCACGGCTGCTCCCTTCCCTCGCCCGTTGTCCGCGCCCATGCGTATGTGCGGGCTTTCGCCCTTTGAGCCGGACTTGTCCCTCACCGTACGCCGCCGCGTCAGGCCGTGGAGCCGACACCGGCCACTCGCACCCGTCCGTTCCGTTCAAGACCGGTGGCCCCGATCGCCCCTACCGTCGCGGGTATGACACCGCACTTCGACCTGATCGGCATGGTGGTCACCGACATGGCCCGCACGCTTGACTTCTACCGCCGGCTGGGGCTGGCGATCCCGCCCGGCGCGGAGGCCGAACCGCACGTGGAGGTGACCCTCGACAACGGCGTCCGGCTGGCCTGGGACACGATCGAGACGGTCCGCAGCTTCGACCCCGACTACCCGCCGGCCACCGGCGGACCCCGGGTGAGCCTGGCCTTCCGCTGCGCCGACGCCGCCGAGGTGGACCGCTGGTACGCCGAGCTGACCGGCGCCGGCCACCACGGTCACCTGCCGCCCTGGGACGCCTTCTGGGGCCAGCGGTACGCGGTGGTGCACGACCCGGACGGCAACGGCGTCGACCTGTTCGCCCCGCTCAAGTCCGACTGAGCGGCTGGGCAGGCGCAGGAGTCAGGCCGGCTCCGCCGGCAGCAGGCGGGTCGGCGGTACGCCGGCCAGCTCCGTGACGTCGCGGGTGAGGTGCGCCTGATCGGCGTACCCGGCCAGCACGGCGACCTCGGCGAGGGGCACCCCGGCGCGGGCCAGGTCGAGGGCACGGCGCATCCGCAGGATGCGGGCGAGGGTCTTCGGGCCGTACCCGAAGAGGAGCCGGCTGCGGCGGTGCAGGGCGCGCGCGCCGAGGCCGACCTCGGCGGCGGTGGCGGCCACGGTCGCCGCCCGGCTGGCCGCGGGCGGGACC
>NZ_JBSGJR010000395.1:0-6699 GCF_053605645.1 Micromonospora sp. NPDC003776 | reverse complement strand
GTGCACGGCTTCTGCCTGGACATGGGGACCTTCCACTTCCAGCGCGAGATGCTCGCCGCCCGCGGTGACTACCGGATCGTCGCGTACGACCAGCCACCGACCCGTCCGAGGAGCGCACCGTCGACCTGGACCGGCACCGCCGGCCCGACCGCCCGGTGGTGACGGACCTGGACCGGGACGGCCGGCCCGTCGAGCGCCCCGACCTGGACTCCCCGACCGCTCCGGTCGCGGTCGGCCCGAAGCCGCGGGCCAGCCTGCTGGCCACCCTCGGCCTGATCGTCTCGGTGGCGGGCGCGCTGTTCGTGCTGACCGGCACCCTCGCCGGGTACGGCATCGGGCTCGGCGCCGTGGGTGCGGTGCTCTCCGTGCTCGGTCTGATGGCCACCCGCCGCCGGCACATCGCCGGCAAGACGGACGCGCTGATCGGCATCATCGCCGGCCTGGCCGCCGTGGTGCTCGGCGTGGTGGCGATGACCGGCCAGTTCGACTGGCCGACCACCGACGGCCAGTGGGTGGGTCGCTTCCGCGAGTGGCTTGATTCACAGTTTGCCAACTGGTTCTGACGGGCACTGTCCGGCTCGCCGGCGCAGCGCCGGCACGCCCGATCAGCTCTGGTGGTTCACCAGCCGGGCAACACCTCTTTCGGGGGCGGCGGTTCGCCGCCCCCGACGTGTGTCCGGGGCCGCCTCCCCCACCTCGACCCCCTCGCGCGCGTCCAGCAGCTCCTCCCAGTGCTCCCGGGCCCAGGCGCAGGCGACCTCCATCGGACCGAGCAGGCTGCGGCCCAGCGGGGTGAGCGCGTACTCGATCCGCCCGGCCTGGACGTCGCGCCGGATCAGCCCGTCCTCCGCCAGCTTGCGCAGCGACCGGGTGAGCACCTTGGCGGTGACGCCGCGCAGCGGCACCCGCAGCTCGGAGAAGCGCCGGGGCCCGCCCTCGAGGCAGCGGATGACCATCCCGGCCCACTTGTCCCCGAACCGGATCGGCGACAGGTCCGACGGACAGAGCTCGTCGAACATCTGCGGGTCGAGCGGCGTGACCATCCGCCCACCGTAGTCGGTATCCCGGGGGAAACCGGCCCCCCGGATAGCGTCCGCCGCGAGCGGCCGGCGACCGCGCCGGCCCGCGACGACGAGGGGTACGCGGATGAGCAGGATCATCGTCTTCGGTGCCGGTGGCCGCGCCGGACGCGCGGCGGTTCGGGCGGCCCGGGAGCGGGGGCACCAGGTCACGGCCGTGGTCCGGGGCCCGGCCGACCATCCCGGGCTGGCCGGCGACGGCCCGGTCCGGGTGGCCGCCGGCGACGTCACCGACGCCGGCCGGGTCGCCGAGTTGGTGGCCGGGCACGACGCGGCGGTGCATGCGGCGGCCGACCTCAGCGCCGCGCCGGAGGTGTTCTTCCCGGCGGCGGCCCGGGCGCTGCTGACGGCGTCGGAGCGGGCGGGGGTCGGCCGGTTGCTCGTGGTGGGGCTCGCCTCGGTGCTGCCGACCGCGGCCGGCGTGCCGCTGATGGACACCCCCGGCTACCCGCAGGAGTACCGGGGCTTCTACCTCGGGCACGCGGCCGGGACGGAAGTTTTGCGCCGGGAGGGGTCGGCCGTCGACTGGCTGGTGCTCAGCCCGGCCGGTGACTTCGATCACGGCGGCACGGACACCGGCCGGTACCGGTTCGCGCCGGCCCGGGCCGCGAGCCGGATCACGTACGCGGACCTGGCGGTCGCCCTGCTCGACGAGATCGACACGCCCCGGCACCGGGGGGCGCACCTCGGGGTGGAGCGAGCCTGACGGACGACGCAACGATCCACCGCGAGAAGTGCACCAGACGCAACGATCCGACGCCGTACGCAACTTCTCGCGGTGGATGTCGTCGGCCCGCCCCGCATACCGTTGGACCACGGCGCCAGCCCGTGGGCCGACGGTGGCCGGGCGCGCCCGACCCCTGGGAGCACGACATGACGATGGACGCCACCCGCCAGCGCTTTCTGATGTGCCGGCCGACGTACTTCGCCGTCGATTACGCGATCAACCCGTGGATGGACCCCACCGCCCCGGTCGACGCCGACCTGGCGATCCGGCAGTGGGAGCAGCTCCGCCAGACGTACGTCGACCTGGGTCACGAGGTCGAGCTGATCGACCCGGTGGCCGGCCTGCCGGACATGGTCTTCGCCGCCAACGGCGGCACGGTGATCGACGGCAAGGCGATGGCGGTGCAGTTCCGCGACCCGCAGCGCGCCGACGAGGCCCCCGCCTACCGCGCCTGGTTCGAGGCCGCCGGCTTCGAGATGCACGACCCGAAGCACGTCAACGAGGGTGAGGGCGACGTCCTGCTGGTCGGCGACCACCTGCTCGCCGGCACCGGGTTCCGCACCGCGCACGCCTCGCACGCCCAGCTCCAGGAGGTCTTCGGCTACCCGGTGATCACCATGCAGCTGGTGGACCCGCGCTTCTACCACCTGGACACCGCGCTCACGGTGCTGGACGAGCGGACCGTCGCGTACCTGCCGGAGGCGTTCTCGCCGGGCAGCCGCGCCGTGCTGCGCCGGCTCTTCCCGGACGCGATCCACGCCACCATGGCGGACGCCGAGGTGCTGGGGCTCAACGCGGTCAGCGACGGGCGGCACGTGGTGCTCCCCGCCCAGGCCACCGACCTGGCCGCCAAGCTGCGCGACCGGGGCTACGAGACCATCGGGATCGACCTGTCCGAGCTGCGCAAGGCCGGCGGCGGACCGAAGTGCTGCACGTTGCGACTCCGTCAGGGAAAGGCAGTCAAGTGATCATCGACGACATGCTGCGGACGCCGTCCGCGGTCCGCGAGGCGGAGCGCCACACGGCGCACAACTACCACCCGCTGCCCGTGGTGATCTCGTCCGCGGAGGGCGCCTGGCTCACCGACGTGGACGGCCGCCGCTACCTGGACTGCCTGGCCGGCTACTCGGCGCTGAACTTCGGCCACCGGCACCCCCGGCTGATCGAGGCGGCGCACGCGCAGCTCGACCGGCTCACGCTGACCAGCCGCGCGTTCATCCACGACCAGTTCGCCGACTTCTGCCGGGAGCTGGCCGAGCTGTGCGGCAAGGACCTGGTGCTGCCGATGAACACCGGCGCCGAGGCGGTGGAGACCGGCATCAAGGTCGCCCGCAAGTGGGGCTACCAGGTCAAGGGCGTCACCCCGGGCCAGGCCAACATCGTGGTCGCCGAGGGGAATTTCCACGGCCGGACCACCACCATCGTCAGCTTCTCCACCGACGAGGACGCCCGCGCCGACTTCGGGCCGTACACGCCGGGCTTCACCGTGGTCCCCTACGGCGACCTGGCCGCGCTGACCGCCGCGATCGACGAGAACACCGTCGCGGTGCTGCTCGAGCCGATCCAGGGCGAGCAGGGCGTCGTGGTGCCGCCGGAGGGCTACCTGCCGGGCGTCCGCGCGGTCTGCACCGAGCGCAACGTGCTGTTCATCGCCGACGAGATCCAGTCGGGCCTGGGCCGCACCGGCGCGACGTTCGCCTGCGACCTGGAGGACGTCGTCCCGGACATGTACCTGCTGGGCAAGGCGCTCGGCGGCGGCATCGTGCCGGTCTCCGCGGTCGCCGCGAACGCCGACGTGCTCGGCGTGCTGAAGCCGGGCCAGCACGGCTCGACCTTCGGCGGCAACCCGCTGGCCTGCGCCGTGGCCACCGAGGTGGTCCGGCTGCTGGCCACCGGCGAGTTCCAGCGGCGCTCGGCCGAGCTGGGCGAGCGGCTGCACGCCGGGCTGCGTGGCCTGATCGGCAAGGGCCTGGTCGCGGTCCGGGGCCGCGGCCTCTGGGCCGGGCTGGACATCGACCCGGCGCTGATGACCGGCCGGCAGGCCTGCGAGCGGCTGATGGAGCGGGGCGTCCTGGCCAAGGACACCCACGGCTCGACCATCCGGCTCGCCCCGCCGCTGGTGATCACCGAGGAGGAGATCGACCACGCGGTGGCCCAGCTCGCCGCCGTGCTGGAGGGCTGACCCACCCCGTACGCGCAAGGGCGCCGGGACCACCACGGTCCCGGCGCCCTTCGTCGTCGGGGTCAGGGACGCGGCAGCCGCATCGCCATGGTGGGTGCCTCGGCCATCACCGAGGTCGGGCTGAACTTCGCGTCGCTGGGCAGGTCGTCGGCCCGGCCGACGTGCACCCCCGGGTAGAGCTCCACGATGTCGCCCTCGGCGAGCACCCGGGACTGCTGCGGCGCGAGCGCCAGCCGGTCCGCCTCGGCCATCGAGCCGCCCGGCCGGATCCCCGAGCCGTTGGTGCTGGTGTCCGTCACGATCACCTCACCGACCCGCAGCTCGAACCGGACGTGACTGCGGCTGATCCACCGCCGGGCCTCGTCGTTGAGCCACTGGCCGAGCACCACGCCGTCGGCCTGGTCCGGCGCCCGGCCGACCAGCACCGGCTGCGTCTCGGTGAGCACGAACCGCCGCCGCACCAGCCCGCCGATCCGGACCGCCAGCACCTCCGTACGCGGGCGCGGCCCGGCGTCACCGAGCCGGGCCCCGTGCCGGGGACAGGTCGGCACGCCGTTGCGCAACGACGGCGGCGGCTGACCGGCCGGGGCCCGGTCCACCCGGGCCAGGTCGGCGAAGGCGCCCCCGCCCCCACCGCTGCCGAAGAGGGCACATCCGGGCTCCGGGCAGCGCCACTGCCGGGCCAGCAGCTTCGCGCCGACCGGTGAACGGCCGCCGGAGGTCGGGCTCTGCCCGCCCCCGACGTGGGCGATGAAGACCGGCCCGCCGGCGCCGGGCACCGGGGCGAGCGCCCGCCCGGCCTGGCTGAGCCACGGGTAGCGGCCCTGCAGGCCGTCGAACCGGACCCGGCTCAGCACCGGCAGGCCGAGCAGGTCGGCCACCTCCAGCACCCGGTCGCCGGGCTGGTCCAGCACCTCGACCAGGCCGTCGTCGGCCCAGCGTCGGACCACCATCCGCTCGTTGGAGGTCAGGTCCGCGTCGGAGAGCAGCGCCCGGTGCACGATGGCGTAGACCGGGACGCTGTCCTCACCCAGCTCGCGGGCGAGGGCGTCGATGACCATGCCGAGCCGTAGCAGGCTGGCCGGCCGCCCGCCGTCCAGGTCCTGCCAGCGAATCACCTCGGCCAGGTCGACCACGGCACGGGCCAGCGAGGGGTCGGTGCTGACCCGCCCCTCGATGGCGTCCAGCACCTTGCTGATCTCGAATCTCATGCGGCGCTCCGGACGATGTCGTCGATCCGCCGGGCCGGGGTGAACCCGCCCGGCTCGTCCCGCACCGCCTCGGCGGTGAGCACGTCTGCCATGCGACGACCCTACCGGCAGGGGCCTGCGCGCCTGCTCAGGCACGTGCCGGGTCGTTCCGGGAGGGCTCCCGGCGCAGCTCGCCGCCCACCTCGTGCAGGTGCGCCAGCGCCTGTCGGTACGACTCCACCAGCCCGGTCTCCACGTACGGGATGCCCTGCTCCGCGCAGTAGGCCCGGACGATCGGCTGCGCCCGGCGCAGGTTGGCCCGGGGCATGTTCGGGAACAGGTGGTGCTCGATCTGGTAGTTCAACGCGCCCAGCGCCACGTCCACGAACCGGCCGCCCCGCACGTTGCGTGAGGTGAGCACCTGCTTACGCAGGAAGTCCAGGTCGTCGTCGGCGGACGGCATCGGCATGCCCTTGTGGTTGGGGGCGAACGCGCACCCCATGTAGAGCCCCCACAGCCCCTGGTGGACGGCGACGAAGAGCAGCGCCTTGCCCGGCGGCAGCACCGCGAGGAGCAGGCCGAGGTAGCCGACGGCGTGCGCCACGAGCAGCAGCCCCTCCACCGCGCGGTGCCGGACCGGGGTGCGCCAGCGGCCGTCCGGCTCCCGGCCGACCAGCGCCTGGACGCTCGCCACGTGCAGCGCCAGCCCTTCCAGCAGGAGCAGCGGGAAGAAGAGCCACGCCTGCCGCCGGGCCAGCCACCGGCTCAGACCGCGGGTCGCCGCCGCCTGCTCGTCCGTCCAGACCAGCGCGCCCGCGCCGACGTCCGGGTCCTCGTCGGTGTGGTTCGGGTTGGCGTGGTGGCGGTTGTGCTTGTCGACCCACCACCCGTAGCTGAGCCCGACGGCGAGGTTGCCGGCGACCAGCCCGGCCAGCTCGCTCGGGCCGCGCCGACGGAACATCTGCCGGTGCCCGGCGTCGTGCCCGAGGAACGCCACCTGGGTGGTGGCCACCGCCATCCCGGCCGCCAGCGGCAGCTGCCACCAGGAGTCGCCGACCGCCACCACCAGCGCCCAGCCGGCCAGGAAGGCGCCGAGGGTGACCGCGATGCGGGCCGCGTACCAGCCGGGCCGGCGGTCGAACAACCCGGCCTCGGCGACCCGGTGGGACAACCGTGCGTAGTCGCTGCCCCGCCGGGCCGGTGGTGCCGTCAACGTCGATGAGGTCATCCGATCCCGCTCCCGGTGTCGTGGATCGCGCCGGTGGCGCGACTCTCCGTCACCGAGTCTGGTCAAGATGGTTGCGCAGGGTAATCCTGGCAGCCCCCCAACCGCGGGTGGTGTTTTCCCTACCCCATCCGGCCAACTAGGGCGCGCAGCCGGGCCAGGTCCCGGCGGCGCCGCTCGTAGGTGGCCGCCAGCGCGATCAGCGCCAGCCCGCCCAGCCCCAGGAAGATCCACCGGGGCAGCAGGTCCCAGCCCCGGGCCACGACCGGATACTCCAACTCGAAGTCACCGTCCGC
>NZ_JBSGJR010000394.1:0-6699 GCF_053605645.1 Micromonospora sp. NPDC003776 | reverse complement strand
GTCGCCTCGGCCAGCGGGCAGGGTTGGCCGCCGGCGTCCGGGGTGGTGACCCGGGTGGCCCAGCGGCGGCCGGCCGGCACCACGGGGAGTCCCGCCCCGGCGAGGACCCGGCGGGGCGGGTCGACCAGCACCAGCCGGCTGCCGGGCGGCAGGTCGGTGAGGGCTGCCAGGGTGTCCGGGTGCACGAGTTCCGGCGCCGGCACGAAGAGGGTCGCCGGACCCGGCCCGGTGGCCAGCAGCGCCGGCAGGGTGTCGGTCTCCCGACGTACGGTCACGCCCTGCCCGCGCAGCGCGTCGGCGAGCCGGCTGCCCCCATCGTCCCCGGTGGCGACCGGGGACAGGAAGCCCCGGTCGGCCGGGTCGGGCTGGTCCACGGCGTGGAACACCATGCTGGCCACGATCAGCAGCACGGCCAGCCCGAGCGGGATCAGCAGCCGGTGCCGGCGGCGCCGGGGCCGGGCGGGCGCTTCCGCGTGGGCCGGGTCGAGGGTGACGGTCACCGGTGCTCACCCTCCCCGGCCAGTACGTGGTGCAGCTCGGCGGCGTGTCCGCGCATCGCCCGGTCGTGCTCGACGGTGGCCGGTCGCTGCGCGTACCAGAGGTCGGAGAAGATCGCCCCGGCGGCGTGCAGGGCCGGCCGTGTCGCGGGCCGGACGTGCGCCGCCGCGGTGGTCAGCTCGGTGACGGTCATCCCGGCCCGCGGCTCGACCACCCGCCGCTCCACCAGCTCGCGGACCATCTCCCGCAGCCGCTCCCGGACCGCCTCCGCGTACCGGCCCTCGGCGGCCAGCCGGTCGGCCAGGCTGGCGTGACCGGCCGCCACCGGTTCCGGGGCGCGTGGGGTGGGCACCGGGGGCGACTCGTCCGCCGGGCCCGCCTTCCGCCGGCGACGCCGACGGGGCAGCTTCGGGCGGCGCAGCCGGGGGAACCGCCACCGGGCCAGCCGCCACCGGGGCAACCGGCGGGGCACCCAGGCCGGGAAGAAGTACCAGGCCAGCCCGGCCAGCAGCGCGGCGAGCAGCAGAAGCAGGGCGGCCAGCGGCAGCGGTACGGCATCCCCGAGCGCGGCGACCGTCTCGGTCCACCACCGGCTCACCGGGGCACCGCCAGCAGGGCGGGCTCCGGAATGCCGGCCGGGGCGCGGGAGAGCCGGATGTCCAGCCCCTCCGTGCGCATCCGGGTCTCCAGGTGCAGCACCGCGTCGAGGCAGGCCAGCGCCGGGTACGCGACCGCGTTCACCCCGGCCCAGGCCACCGTGGCGACCGGCAGCGCCCACGCGTGCAGGTCGAAGAGACCGAGCAGCGTGAGGCCGTACCAGAGGCCGAGACCGATGCCCAGCCGGATCACCCACCAGCCCAGGTAGCCGAGGAGCCGGATGGCCCCGGCCCGACCGACGGCCCGGACCGCCAGCCGCAGCGCCCGGCCCGGCACCCGGCGCCCGGGCACCCGGTCCACGGCGACGACCGGGACCACCGCGCCGAGCAGCCCGTACGCGACGAACCAGGCCGGCCCGGCCAGCCCGGCCAGGCCGACGGTGAGCCCGACGGCCGCCGCGAACAGCACGGTGGCTCCCCAGCGGGCGTCCCGGAACAGCTCGCGGACCCCGGCCCGGCGGCCCAGCAGCGCCGCCCCGGCGCCCCGGGCGGCGGGGTTGCCCAGCACCGCGATGATCGCCGCCTCGGTCCCGGCCCCCACCGCGAGCAGCAGCCAGTACCAGCCAAACCGGTGATCGTGGAACCACCACTCCGGCGGCCGGGCGGCGGCCAGGGCGCGCAGCGGGTGAAGCAGCAGCTGCTCGCCGAGGGCCAGCAGGACGCCGAGGGGGAGCAGCAGCCGGGCCTGGCCGCGCAGCAGCAGGACGGCCGAGTCCAGCAGCTCGCCCACCGTCAGGGGGCGGCGCGGGAGCACGGCGGTCGGGCCGACGTCGGGCACGCGTACTCCTGGCGGCGTCTGTGGTGGCGGGCGGGGCGCGCCCGGGGGATCATGTTTGCACGGCCGGTCCCGTTCCGGCTGACCCGCACGCCGGTGGCGCGCCACGCGGGCGGTGCGGGTCGCCGGCTGTGGTGCGGGGCCGCCCGCCGCAGTACGGTGCCGTGATAACGCCCAACCCTCCGAGATGAACGGGGATGGAACGATAAACCCCATGAGAGCCCGGGTACTGGTGGTCGACGACGACCCCGCGCTCGCCGAGATGCTCGGCATCGTCCTGCGCAGCGAGGGCTTCGTGCCCTCGTTCGTCGCGGACGGGGAACGGGCGCTGGCCGCGTTCCGTGACAGTCGGCCCGACATCGTCCTGCTCGACCTGATGCTGCCGGGAATGAGCGGCATCGACGTGGCCCGGGCGATCCGGACCGAGTCCGGCGTGCCGATCGTCATGCTGACCGCCAAGAGCGACACCGTCGACGTGGTGCTCGGGCTGGAGTCCGGGGCCGACGACTACGTCGTCAAGCCGTTCAAGCCCAAGGAGCTGGTGGCCCGGATGCGGGCCCGGCTGCGCCGGGGCGAGGACGTCGCGCCCGAGCTGCTCACCATCGGCCCGCCCGGCAACCAGATCACCATCGACGTGCCGGCGCACACGGTCAGCCGAGACGGCGAGGAGGTCAAGCTGACCCCGCTGGAGTTCGACCTGCTGGTCGCGCTCGCCCGCAAGCCGCGCCAGGTGTTCACCCGCGAGGTGCTGCTGGAGCAGGTCTGGGGCTACCGGCACGCCGCCGACACCCGGCTGGTCAACGTGCACGTCCAGCGACTGCGCGCCAAGATCGAGCCGGATCCGGAACGGCCGGAAATCATCCTCACCGTGCGGGGCGTGGGCTACAAGGCGGGTACCGGATAACCTGGGTCGCACTGTGGTGACCTCCCCGCCCCCCGATTCGTCGACCGCCCGCCGGCTGCGCGCCGCGCGGGCGCTCTGGCGCGTCCTCGCCGGACGCGCGGCCCGGCTGGCGGGCGGTGTGCACCAGGCCTGGCGGCGTTCGCTCCAGCTGCGTGTGGTGACCATTACCCTGGTCGCGTCCAGCCTGCTGGTGGGCGGCTTCGCCTACCTGATCGCGGACAAGATCACCAATATCCTGCTGGAGAACGCCCAGACCGACGTCCGGGTGCGGCTGCAGAACGGCAGCGCCTACGCGGCGGGGCAGTTTCAGGCCTTCAACCAGCCGCAGGAGGCCCAGTTCCAGGACACCATTGATGGCACCGTCAACTATCTGGCTGGTGGCGATCCGACGCAGACCAGCGGCGTGGTGGTGGCGATCACCGGGGACAACTTCCCGCCCGGGACCATCGGTCCGCATGCCTCGCCGGACGTCCAGGTACGCCCGCTGATCGGTCAGGAGCTGCGGGCCTCCGTCGCGGCCGGCAACGTCGCCCACCAGATCCGCACCGGCACCCTGGGCGGACAACGCACCAAATACCTCGTGTACGGCTCACCAGTGCCGACCAAGTTCGGGCAAGTCGAGCTCTACTACCTCGTGCCGCTGGCCCGTCAGGACGCCACCGCGGCCGACGCCCGTGCCACGGTGGTCGCCACCGGCGCCGCCCTGGTGCTCCTGCTCGGCCTGCTCGCCGCGCTCGTCACCCGGCTGGTCGTGACCCCGGTACGGGTGGCCGCCCGCACCGCCCAGCGGCTCTCCGCCGGCCTGCTCGACCAGCGGATGGTGGTCAACGGTGAGGACGACCTCGCCCTGCTGGCCGCCTCGTTCAACCAAATGGCGACCAACCTGCAACGGCAGATCCTTCGGCTGGAGGAGATGTCCCGGCTGCAGCGCCGGTTCACCTCCGACGTCTCCCACGAGCTGCGGACCCCGCTGACCACGGTCCGGATGGCCGCCGACCTGATCTTCGCCGAGCGGGACGAGTTCGACCCGGCGGTCGCCCGCAGCGCCGAGCTGCTCCAGGCGGAGCTGGACCGGTTCGAGGAACTGCTCACCGACCTGCTGGAGATCAGCCGCTTCGACGCCGGCTTCGCGGTGCTCGACTCCGAGCCGACCGACCTGGTGCCGGTGGTGCACCGGGTGGCCGAGCGGCTGCAAGGGCTGGCCGAGCGGGTCGGGGTGACCATCGAGCTGGACGTGCCCGACACCCCGGTGATCGCCGAGGTCGACCCGCGCCGGGTCGAGCGGGTGCTGCGCAACCTTGTCGGCAACGCGGTCGAGCACGGCGAGGCCAAGCCGGTGCGGATCACCCTCGGGATGGACCAGAGCGCGGTGGCGGTCACCGTGCGGGACCACGGCGTCGGGCTCAAGCCGGGCGAGGAGAAGCTGGTCTTCAACCGGTTCTGGCGGGCCGACCCGTCCCGGGCCCGGCAGACCGGTGGCACCGGGCTGGGCCTGTCGATCAGCCTGGAGGATGCCCGGCTGCACGGCGGCTGGCTGGAGGCGTGGGGCGCGCCCGGCCAGGGCGCCCAGTTCCGGCTCACCCTGCCGGCCCGGGCCGGCGACCGGCTGACCACCTCGCCGCTGCGACTCGTGCCGGCCGACGCGGCGCTGCCGTTCGGCGGTCCCCGCGTCCCCGGCCCGCTCGCCATCGGGCCGGGCAGCGAGGTCGGGGCGCTGGCCATCGGCCCGGTGGAGGGCAGAGCCGAGGTGACCTCGTGAGGCGCCCGCTGCTGGCCGTGCTGCTGGCCGGAATGCTGCTGGCCGGCTGCGGCATCCCCGAACAGACGGACGTCCAGGTCGACGGCCGGCTGGGGCCGTCGGCCGGGTCCGGCTCGCTCGCCGCGGGTGGCAGCCAGCCGCCGACCCGAACGACGAGTAGCGAGCCCAAGCAGTTCATCGACAACTACCTGGCCGCGGCGGCGGGCGACCGGGACCAGGCGTACACCCGGGTCAAGGATTTCCTCGCGCCCGAGGCGAAGGACAAGTTGCGGGCACGGCAGAGCAGCGAGATCGAACTGACCGTGGTGCGGCTCCGGGACACTCCGGAGGACACCCTGCTGAGCAATGATGGCCTGCGCGAGGTACGGGTCAAGGTGCAGCAGGTGGGTGTATTGCAGTCGAACGGCACCCTGGCGCCGCCGGTGGCCAGCGACAGCGAGTACGTCTTCCAGCTGCGTCCGGCCGAACCGCCCGGCCAGGGACTGTGGATCACCGACCTGCCCAACGTGCTGCTGCTCACCGACAGCGCCCTGCGGAGCTACTACAAGCCGCACACCATCTACTTCTGGAACTCCGACCAGAGCCGCCTGGTCCCCGACCAGCGCTACCTGCCGTTCGGCTTGCCCACCGAGCGGCGGGTGACGGAGGTGGTCAGCTGGCTCACCGCGGGGCCGCCGGACTGGCTCGCATACGGCGTGAGTCGGCTGCCCGACGGCACCGCGCGGATCGACAACGCCACCGGCTCGGATGGGCATTGGGAGATCAACCTCAGGATGCCCGGGGTCAACGATGCCAAGCTCGCCAAGCTGGCCACCCAGCTCGCCTGGTCGTTGTCCGACCTTACCGGCCAGCTCGATCTGAAGATCCAGAATCAGAAGCGGCGGACCATCGATCTCAAGGGCGAGCGGGCGGCCCGGCCGGCCTATCCGCAGGGCGGAAGTCCCGAGCGGTTCGCCGTCTACGACGCCGCGATCCACCCGCTCGCCCTCGGCAACGAGATGGTCGGTGTGGTGCCGCTGGCCGCCGACGACAACAAGGACGTGGTCTCCGCGGCGCTCAGCCGCGTCGACGATCAGGTGCTGGCCGCGCTGGTGGTCGCCAAGGCGGACCGCCGGCAGCGGCTCAAGGTGGGCTTCAGCCCGGAGCCGGTCAGCGTGTTCAACAGCAGCAAGGACTGGTACGCCTCGCTCGGCCGGCCCACGTGGCTCCGCTCCGTGGACGCGAATCACCCGGCCGGCCTGGTGGTGGCCGACGGCAGGCTCTACCGGTTCGACGGCGACGCGACGATGACCCTGGTTCCGCTGACCCTGTCCCGTCCGGTCACGGCGGTCGCCGGCTCCCTCGACGGGCATCGGATCGCCCTCGTCAGCGACGGCACACTCTATGTCGCCTCGGTGAGCGTGGAAGGTGACGTAATCACCGTGAACCAGCCCCGACGGCTGGCCACCCGGCTCACCGGCGTCACCGCCGTCGACTGGATCACGGAGAACGAATTGGTCTTCGCCGGCAACGACAAGAGCGGCCGGCGGGCGATCTACCAGACCTCGGTGGACGGCGCCCTGGACACCGCGCTCAAGGAGGACGTCGGCGCCGAGGTGACCCACCTGTCGGCCTACCCGGGCGGCGCGTCCGGCGCCGTACCCTCCCTCTCCTACATGTACGAGGCCAAGATCGCGTACCGGAACAACGGGTTCGACACCATCAAGCGGGAGCAGGTGGTGCCCTCACCGGCGGCGGGCGCCAAGGTGTCAAACGTGACCGCCCCCTTCTTCTACTACTGAGCGAGCCTGCCAGTGAGCGCGCTGTGGTCGGACCTGACCGACCTGGTGCTGCCCGCCGCATGCGCTGGCTGCGGCGAACGCGTTCCCGGCCTGCGGCGCGGCTTCTGCCCGCGCTGCGTGGCCGAGCTGGAGTCGCTGCGGCCCACGCCGACGAGCCCCGATCCGTGCCCGCCCGACCTGCCGCCCTGCGTCGCCCTCGGCCCGTACGCCGGGGCGCTGCGCGCGGGGCTGCTGGCGTACAAGGAGCGGGGCCGGCACGGGCTGGCCCGGCTGCTGGGCGCGTTGCTCGCCGAGGTGGTCGCGGCGGCCGTGGGGCCCGCCGGGCC
>NZ_JBSGJR010000393.1:0-6730 GCF_053605645.1 Micromonospora sp. NPDC003776 | reverse complement strand
CCCGGGGCGGCCGGCGGCGGGTACGGCGCGCCGGAGGTCGGCGGCTGCGGCGGGTACGGCGCGCCGGAGGTGGGCGGCAGCGGCGCGAACGGGTCCGGCTGGGTGGGCGGCTGCGGCGGGTACGGTGTGCCAGAGGTCGGCGGCGGCGCGTACGGGTCAGCCGGCGGCGGCGCGTACGGGTTGCCCGGCACCGGCGGCATCGGCGCGGTGGGGAACGGCTGGGTCGGCGGTTCCTGGGGCTGCTGGTTCGGGTCCTGGGATCCGAACGGAGGCTGAGGGTGGCTCACCGTACTCCTTGGCACCTTCGAAGATCTTCAGTCGGACTGACGGTACCCGCATTGGACAAGCTGACTGTGCGGTCCTCAGCGGGGTACCAGAACGGCGGCGCTGCGTACCAGATCGGCGTCGATGGCGAACCGACCGTTGATCGATGCCGGACGATCAGTTGCCGGTGCGGCGTCGAGCCGGGCGCGGGCGATCCGGGCGGTGAAGGTTCCGGCGTCGGGGTCGAGGGTCACCCGGGCGTCCTGGAAGTCGAGCCAGGTGCCGACCACCGGCCACCAGACCTTGTAGACGGTCTCCTTGACACTGAACAGCACGGTCGGCCAGGGGAGCCCGGCGGGCAGCCGGGCCAGCTCCGCCTCCTCTTCGGGCAGGCAGACCTTCCGGCGTACCCCCGGGGTCAGCTCCCGGTGGCGTTCGGCGTCCATCCCGACGGAGCGCACGTCGGTGGCGCGGGCCACGGCGGCGGCGCAGTAGCCCCGGGTGTGGGTGATGGTGCCGACCACCCCGGGCGGCCAGACCGGGGAGCGGTCGGGCGCGGACGGGACCGGCGTCGGTGGCAGCCCGAGCCCGGCCAGGGCCCGGCGGGCGCAGACCCGGCCCGCGGTGAAGTCCCGGCGCCGGCCGGCCACCGCCCGGTCGCCCAGGCAGTCCCGCTCGGCGGGGAGCAACTCGCCGGACCAGTCGCCGGGGTCGGCCACCACCACCGCGACCGCCGGCGGCAGCAGATCACGCACGGGGAGGAAGGTACCGCAGTGTGTAACGCCGCAGCGCTTCGGGACGCTTCAGGAGGGACACGGGGGCTCAGGGTGTCCACATGCGAGAGGGAGTGCGATGACGCGTGGTGCGGAGACGTCGGGGCCCGGGCCGGAGGAGCACGCTCCGGTCACTCCCGGCTGGACCTGCGGCTCCTGCGGCGACGACTGGCCCTGCGCCACGAAGCAACGCCGGTTGCTGGCCGAGTATCAGGCCGACCGCGCCTCGCTGAGCGTCTATCTCGGCTCCTGCCTCGCCGCCGCCACGGAGGACCTGCCCGCCTTCCCGCGCTCGTCCCTGCAGGACCGGTTCATGGGCTGGGTGCCCCGGCAGCCGCGCGCCTTCTGAGCGTCGCCGCCGGGGCAGCCGCAGGCCGCCGGTCGCGGGGTCAGCGGCGGCGGGGCCGCCGGGTGAGGGCGAAGCCGACCACGCCGGCCACTGCGGCGAGCACGCCACCGGCGGTGGTCCAGACCCAGCGCGACCCGGCTTCCGGCAGCCAGCCGGTGAGGTCGGTCTCCTCCTCGGCCACCGGCTCCGGGGCCGGTTCCGCGGTGAGCACCGTCCCGGCCCGGACGTTCGGCACCAGGGGCGCCGCCAGCCGGCCGTCGTCGCCGGACGCGCCGCCCTCGCCGTCCGCCCCGACCAGCAGGCTGACGTCGATCGGCAGGCCCAGGTCCGGCTCGGGCAGCTCGGTCACCGAGAGCCGTACGTAGTAGGTGCCGGGCAGCGGATCGCCCGACCACGGCTCGGCCCAGGGGCGTACCCGGCGCAGGGTGCAGCCGAGGGTGACGCTGGTCGCGGCGGCCTCGGCGGTGGGCCTCTGCGCGCCGGCGGTGCACGCCTGCCGCCGGCGCAGCCCGTCGAAGACGTCCACGGTCCAGGTGGACGCGCCGGTCCGGCCCTTCGGGAAGGAGACGGTGGCGGTGATCTCGTGGACCTGCCCGGCCTCGGCGCGGAACGACCAGTAGAGGTGGTCACCGGTCGACGCGCCCACCTGCACCGGCTGCCCGGCGGTGATGGCCGTGGCGGTGAGGAACGACGTGCCGGCCTTGGTGACGGTGGCCGCGCCGGGCGACGGCGTGGGCGTGGGCGCGGCGGAGGCGGCGGCGGGCGTGAGGGTCAGCCCGGCGGCGGCCAGCGCCGCCGCGGAGCGGATCAGGGTACGCATCCTCAGTTCTCCCTCCAGGTGGCGACCCACCAGCGGGTGAGCAGCCCGGCGACCAGTCCGGTGAGCAGCCCGGCCAGGGTGAGCAGGAGCAGCAGGGCCCAGCCGCGGCCGAGGTCCGGTCCGTCCGGGGCGGGCGACCCGGCGACCACGTCGACGGTCAGTTCCAGCGGCATGCCCGGGGTGGCCTCGGTGCCGGGCCGGGGCGCGAAGGCGTTGCTGACCACCAGGCACACGGTCTGCGCGACCACGCTGCCGCCCGGTGTCGGCTCCGGGCTGTCCTCGGCCGCCGACCAGCGCAGGCCCGCGGAGATCACGTCGGTCCGCCCGCTGCCGGCGTCGACGCCCCGGACGAGTTCCCGCCCGTCCGGCGCGGTGGCCCGCAGCAGCACCCCGTAATCGGGGTTGACCGGCCGGTCCAGCGCGACGCTGACCGAGGCGCGCAGCTCCTGGCCCGGCCGGACCGGCACCCGGTACCAGCGGTGCTCGGAGAACGCCTCCCGGTCGGTGTAGACGCCGGGGCCGAGCAGCGGTGCGTTGCCGCACGCGGCGGAGCCGTCGACGACGGTCGGGGTGGCCGTGTAGGTGTCCCGGGCCCGGTCGACCAGCTGCTTGATCCGGCCGGTCAGCTCGTCGGCGCTCTGCGCCGCCGTGTACGTGCCACCGGTGGCCCCGGCGATGCAGAGCAGCTGCCGGCGCACCTTCTCGTCGGGTGCCAGGCCGAGGGTGTCCACGACCAGCTTGGTGCCCTGGGCGGCGAGTTCCCGGGCCACCTCGCAGGGGTCGGGCGGGGCGCAGGTGTCCTCGCCGTCGGTGATCAGCACGATCCGGCGGGCCGTGCTGCCCGTGCCGAGATCCTGGGCGGCCGCGCGCAACGCCAGCCCGACCGGGGTGAACCCGGTCGGGCGCAGGGTCGCCACGGCCGCCTTGGCCTGCGTCCGGTCCACCGGGCCGACCGGCACGATCTGCTGGGTGTCCAGGCAGCCCTGCTTCTTGTCCTTGCCCCGGTAGGTGGCCCCGAGCACCCGGATGCCGAGCTGGGTCTCGTCGGGCAGCGCGTCCACGACCTCGTTGAACGCCTGCTGGGCGACGGAGATCCGGCTGCGCCCGTCGATGTCCCGGGCCCGCATCGACCCGCTCACGTCGAGGACGAGCTCGACCTTGGGCGGCTCGGCGGGAGGTTCGGCGGTTTCGTCGTCGGCCCGGGCCGGGAGGGGACCGATCAGCGCGGTCGTCGCCAACAGTCCGAGAAGGACGGCTGTCGATCGTCTCTTGTTGATCATCGGGCGAAGTGTAGTGAGATCCACTTTGGAAGATCATTTGGGTGTCGGTCCGGCGGTACGGAGGCCCCGCCCGGAGGCTTCCCGCGTGGTCAGGGGCACTGCTCGGCCGTAAGCAATTCGTAAGGTTCCGCCCGCGTGACCCACCGTTATGTGCCCGATGTAAACCTTTTGGGGGGTGGCGCATTCGTCGGAAATCTGACCGGGGGTGACCCGTTGTGTGAGTGGGGGAGTGTGGTTAAGCTCTTCTTGCGCGCCCCAATCGCCCGCTTCCCCCGTGGCAGGCGATCGGGGCGCGCTTCTTTGTGTCGCCGACCACGTCGAGGGCGGCCGACTCCCCGAGCGCAAGCGAAAAACGCGGCCCGGTGGACGTGCCACCGGGCCGCGAGAGTTGCCGGTCGGATCAGATCCAGCGGCCGTCCAGCCACATCCGTGCGGACCAGTCCGCGTACGTCAGCAGCCGGCCCACGAAGATCGGGTAGAAGTAGCCGAAGCAGAGGGCGACCAGCAGCACGTACGCCCCGGCGATGATCCCGCCGACCAGCCGCCGCTCGGAGACGTCCTGTTCACTGGGCGGTGCCGCCGTGCCGGTGACCGGCGCGGGCGTGATGATCGCCCCGAGCACGTAGACCACCGCCAGCACCAGGAACGGCACCGCCGGCGCGGCGTAGAAGGAGAACATCGTCCGGTCGTCCAGGGCGAACCAGAACCAGGGCAGCAGGCCGGCGGCCACGCTGAGCAGGATCGCCCCGGCCCGCCAGTCCCGCCGGGCCAGCCCGAGCCAGGCCGTCGCGGCCAGCGCCGGCAGGAACGACCACCACAGCAGCGGGGTGCCCAGCAGCAGGATCTCCGACGCGCAGCTCGGCGCGCCGCAGTTGCCGTCACCGGACCAGTAGAACGCGACCGGGCGGCCGAGCAGCAGCCACTGCCACGGCCAGGACTGGTACTTGTGCGGGTCGTCGAGCTGGGTGTGGAAGCCGTACGCCGCCTTGTGGTATTCCCACAGGTTGATCAGCGGCCCGATGACCGGGGCGTCGCTCAGCCCCGGCGTGTTCGGGTAGCGGCTGGCCAGCCGGTAGTAGCCGTCGTCGCTGAGCAGCCAGCCCGACCAGGTGGCGAGATAGGTCCCGACCATCAGCACGCCGGCCAGCAGCAGCCAGGGCAGCTCGTCGAGCAGGGCGTCCCGCCACGGGTGGCGCACCCCGGCGGACCGGCGGACGCCCACCTCCCAGAAGATCACCAGCAGCGCGAAGGCCGGTACGAAGTACAGCCCGCTCCACTTCACCGCGCAGGCGCAGCCGAGCAGCACCCCGGCGGCCAGCCGCCACCACGGCCAGTCCCGCCACGTCGACGGCGGCCGGCCGGCCCGGCCCGGCGCCGACGGGTCGAGCCCGGCCTCCAGCGCCCGCGACCAGCGGCGGCGCCGGGCGTCCCGGTCGAGGACCAGGGCGCCGAACGCGGCCAGCACGAACAGCAGCAGGAAGATGTCCAGCAGGGCGGTGCGGGAGAGCACCAGGTGGAAACCGTCCAGGGCGAGCAGGAGGCCGGCCGCGCAGCCCAGCGTGGTGGAGCGGAACATCCGCCGGCCGATCCGGACCAGCATCAGCACCGACAGGGTGCCCGCCACGGCCGCCGCGAACCGCCAGCCGAACTCCGGGGCGGTCGTCATGAGATGCCCCGGCACGGAGATCTTCAGCTCCGCGTCCTGGTAGCCGAAGGCCCACTCGCCGAGCCCGATGAGCCACTTGCCCAGCGGCGGGTGCACCACGTACGACGGGCCGCCGTCCTTGTAGTTCCACTCGACGCCGCGGTCGATCAGCCCGTACGCGTCCCGGGCGTAGTAGATCTCGTCGAAGATCTTGCCCTTCGGGCCGCTGAGGCCGACGAAGCGCAGGATCGCCGCGATCACCACGACGACCCCGGTGGCCAGCCAGGCGCGGCCGTCGAGGTGGGCGTCGACCGTGGCGAGCCGCCGGCGGACGACGGCGGGGATCCCGCCCGCGCCGCTCGTCGCGGAGCCGGTGGCCTGGTCGGCGGTGGGCCGCTCGGGGGGCGTCGGGTCCGCTCCGGCCGAACCCGCGCCCGCGCTCTGTGCTGTCGACGCACTCGTCACCCGGCGATCGTAGGCTGCGAAGGTGCCCGGTGGCGCCCGTCGTCTCCGAGATGGGTACGGCCGTCGATGAAGGAGCGCACTCCGTGGGTGAAATGTCCGAGGTAGGGCGGCTGGTGCTGCTCGGCGCGCCACTGGGCAACCCGGCCGACGCCTCGACCCGCTTCCGCGAGGTGCTCGCCACCGCCGACGTGGTCGCCGCCGAGGACACCCGGCGGCTCACCCGGCTGGCCCGGGACCTGGACGTGACCGTTCCGGGCCGGATCGTCTCCTACTTCGAGGGGAACGAGGAACGGCGTACCCCCGAACTGGTCGACGTGCTCGCCGCCGGCTACACGATCGCGCTGGTCACCGACGGCGGCATGCCCAGCGTCTCCGACCCCGGCTACCGCCTGGTCCGGGCGGCGATCGACGCCGGCTGCCCGGTCACCGCGGCCCCCGGGCCGAGCGCCGTGACCACCGCGCTGGCGCTCTCCGGGCTGCCCTGCGACCGGTTCTGCTTCGAGGGCTTCCTGCCCCGCACGCCCGGCGCCCGCCGCTCCCGGCTGCGCGCCCTCGCCGCCGAGGAGCGCACGCTGGTGCTCTTCGAGGCGCCGCACCGGATCGCCGGCGCGCTGGCCGACCTGGCCGCCGCGTTCGGCCCCGACCGGCCCGCCGCGCTCTGCCGCGAGCTGACCAAGACGTACGAGGAGGTGGTCCGCCGGCCGCTGGGCGAGCTGGCCGAGTGGGCCGCCGAGGGCGAGCCCCGGGGCGAGATCACCCTGGTGGTGGCCGGCGCGTCGCCGGCCGCCGCGGCCCGGCCCGACGACGACACGCTGCGCGCCGCGGTGGCCGCCCGGGAGGCGGCCGGGCTGTCCCGGCGGGACGCGATCACCGAGGTCGCCACCGAGTACGGGCTGCGCCGCCGGGAGGTCTACGGCGTCGTGCACGCCTGAGTGAAAGGAAGGGCCCCCTGTTAACGCCTGCGGTATAGCAGGGGCCCCTTCCTCACCGCCGTGCCCGCCTACCAGGCGGCGGCGAGGAAGCCGGCGGTGATCAACAGCGGGCCGGCCAGGGTCGCCCCGACCGCCCAGCGGCGCTGCCGGGGGTCCGGCAGCCGGGTCGCGCCGGTCCACCGGGCGATCCCGGTGGCGCAGG
>NZ_JBSGJR010000392.1:0-6770 GCF_053605645.1 Micromonospora sp. NPDC003776 | reverse complement strand
GTGGGGCGGCGGCGGGGGGGGGGGGGGGGGGGGGGGGGGGGGGGGGGGGCGCCCCCCCCCCCCCCCCCCGGGCGCGGGGGGGGGGGGCGGCGCGGGGGCCCTGCGGCTGGCGCCCCCCGCGCCCCCCCCCCGCCCGGCCCCCCGCCGAGCCCGGCGCGCGCCCGAGCACCCCGGCGCGCGACGGGCTTTTCGTCGCCTGGGCGAGGTAAGTTGATCGCAGGCGATCGTGGAGGAGGCACCACCATGGCGGCGCAAGAGGGCGGGCAGACCCAGTCCGGCAAGTCGCACGAGGAGGTCGAGGAGGTCACCGCGCAGGCCAACCCCGAGGTTGCCGAGCGGCACGCCGAGATCACCGAGGACGTCGACGATCTGCTCGACGAGATCGACTCCGTCCTGGAGGAGAACGCAGAGGAATTTGTCAGGGGCTACGTACAAAAAGGGGGCCAATAGGGCATAGCCGGATAAGCCGGACATGCCTCGGCTCTCTGATGATCGGGACGGACTCCGTCGTTGCCGGGATTGCAACGAGTGGAAGCCGCTCGATGAGTTCTGTGCGAACAATCGGCGGCCCGATGGCCGTGGTAGCTACTGCAAGCCCTGTTTCAACCTTCGCTCGAGGGCGAGTTACGCCAAGCGTCTGAAGGAGAAGCACGGGCGAGAGGTGCGTGAGCTGCCGATGGTGCCGGACGGCCACCGTCGGTGTCCCACATGCGGCGAGACGAAAGCGCTGGACGACTTCCCGCGTAACCGGTCGGGTCGAGGCGGCTACGGCCGATACTGCAAACCGTGCCACAACGAGCAGGGCAAGCAGACCAGGCTGCGCCTCTACGGCGGCAGCCGGGAGTACCACCTGCGGAGGCGCTACGGCGTGGGGGAGAAGGAGTTCCAGGAGCTCCTCGCCGAGCAGGGCGGCGTGTGCGCAATCTGCGGGTCCCCCGATCCGCAACACCTGGACCACGATCATCGCACCGGTTGGGTGCGCGGGATACTCTGCTTCAACTGCAATAGTGGTCTTGGCCAGTTCCGGGACAATCCCGTCAGGCTGGCCAGGGCGATCACGTACCTGAGAGGAACCACGTGGCAGCGGGTTTTGATCCATCCGGGCGTCTACCAGATGTGTTCACCAACGCGGGGACGTCCTCCTTCACAGCGTTCCTGAGCAAGGTGGCCCCCGAGATGCTGCCCGGCCGACGGCCGCTGCCGCCCGGTATGGCCGCCGACATGGCGCCGCACGCGACGACCATCGTGGCCATCTCGGCCGCCGGCGGCGTGGTGATGGCCGGCGACCGGCGCGCCACGATGGGCAATCTGATCGCCCAGCGGGACATCGAGAAGGTGCACCCGGCCGACGCGTACTCGCTGGTCGGCATCGCCGGCACCGCGGGCATCGGCATCGAGCTGATGCGACTGTTCCAGGTGGAGCTGGAGCACTACGAGAAGATCGAGGGCGCGATGCTCTCGCTCGACGGCAAGGCCAACCGGCTGGCTTCCATGATCCGGGGCAACCTGGGCGCGGCCATGCAGGGCCTGGCGGTGATCCCGCTCTTCGCCGGGTTCGACCTCGCGGCGAGCGACCCGGCACGCGCCGGCCGGATCTTCAGTTTCGACGTGACCGGCGGGCCGTACGAGGAGACCGGCTACGACGCGATCGGCTCCGGCTCGCTGTTCGCGAAGTCGGCGCTGAAGAAGCGGTTCCGCGCGGGCTTGTCGATCGACGAGGCGAGGCGGCTCGCCGTCGAGGCGCTCTACGACGCGGCCGACGACGACACCGCGACCGGCGGCCCGGACTTGACCCGCCGGATCTACCCGGTGGTGATGACCGCGACGGCGGAGGGCACCCACCGGCTCACCGATGCCGAGACGGCGGCCATCGCGGAGGGCGTGGTGGCCGGCCGGATGGAGAACCCCGGCGGCTGATCCCGCTTGTCGCCCGACCCGTCAGCAGTCCGCAGCACAGCGCCCGAAGGAGACCCGCCGCCGTGGCTATGCAGTTCTACGCCTCGCCCGAGCAGATCATGCGCGACCGTTCCGAGCTGGCCCGCAAGGGCATCGCCCGGGGCCGCAGCGCGGTGGTCCTGAGCTACGAGGGCGGGGTGCTCTTCGTCGCGGAGAACCTCTCCAGCACCCTGCACAAGGTCAGTGAGATCTACGACCGGATCGGCTTCGCTGCGGTGGGCCGGTACAACGAGTTCGAGAACCTGCGCCGCGCCGGCGTGCGGATGGCCGACCTGAACGGGCTGAGCTACGACCGGCGGGACGTGACCGGCCTGGGCTTGGCGAACGCGTTCGCGCAGACCCTGGGCGCGATCTTCACCGAGCAGTCGAAGCCGTTCGAGGTGGAGATCTGCGTGGCGGAGGTGGGCGCGACGCCGGACGACGACTCGCTCTACCGGCTGACCTACGACGGCTCGGTCAACGACGAGCCGGGCCGGATGGCGATGGGCGGGCAGGCCGAGGCGATCACCGGGGTGCTGAAGAACGAGCACCGGCCGGACATGTCGCTGTCCGAGGCGGTCCGGGCCGCGGTGAAGGCGCTCAGCAGCGTGGGCGGGGAGGGCGGCGCGAGCCGTACCATCGCCGCCAACCAGTTGGAGGTGGCGGTCCTGGACCGCCGCCGGGTGGGCCGGACGTTCCGCCGGATCACCGGGGCGGCCCTGACGGCGCTGCTGGACGGCGAGGCGGGCGCGGACACCGTGCCGGCCCCGGGTCGGGCGAAGACGCCGACCGTGCCCACTGAGGAGGCGGGCAAGCCCACCACGTCGGCCGGCTCAGCCGACCTGGAGGGGCAACAGCCGGAGGAGCAGCCCGGCGAGTGACGCCGGATCGCCGGACGTGGCGGTCTCCGGCGTGCGCCGGCGCCGCCACGTCGCCGCGGCGGCCACGACGGTGTGGGCGTCAGCGGTGCGGCTTGAGCGGTTCCCACCAGTCCCGGTTGGCGCGGTACCACTCGACCGTGCCGGCGAGCCCCGTGTCCAGGTTGACCCTGGGGGACCAGCCCAGCTCGCGGCGGGTGGTGGTGCAGTCCAGCGCGTACCGCCGGTCGTGGCCCTTGCGGTCGGCGACCGGCCGGACGCGGTCCCAGCCGGCGCCGCAGGCGTCCAGCAGTCGCCCGGTGAGTTCCCGGTTGGTCAGTTCCGCGCCGCCGCCGAGGTGGTAGATCCCGCCGGCGCGGCCGTGGGCCTGCGCCCGGGCGATGCCGTGGCAGTGGTCGTCGACGTGCAGCCAGTCCCGCACGTTGCCGCCGTCGCCGTAGAGCGGCACGTCGTGGCCGTCGAGCAGGTTGGTGACGAAGAGCGGGACGATCTTCTCCGGGTACTGGTACGGCCCGTACGTGTTGGCGCCGCGGGTGACCACCACGTCGAGGCCGTGGGTGCGGTGGTAGGCGAGGGCGAGCAGATCGCCGGCGGCCTTGCTGGCCGAGTACGGGGAGCTGGGGTCCAGCGGGGCCCGTTCGGTCCAGGCGCCGGTGGCGATCGAGCCGTACACCTCGTCGGTGGAGACCTGCACGTGGCGGCGTACGCCGTGCCGCAGGGCGGCGTCGAGCAGGGTCTGGGTGCCGACCACGTTGGTGGTGACGAAGTCGGCGGCGCCGGCGATGGACCGGTCGACGTGGGATTCGGCGGCGAGGTGCACGATCACGTCGTGGCCGGCGACGACGGCGTCGACCAGGGCGGCGTCGCGGACGTCGCCGCGCACCACCCGCAGCCGGGGGTCGGCGCGGACCGGGTCGAGGGCGCCCTCGGTGGCCGCGTACGTGTACGCGTCGAGCACGGTGACGCCCTCCACCGGCAGGTCCGGCTCGGCGCCGGTGAGCAGCCGCCGCACGTACGCCGACCCGATGAAGCCGGCGCCGCCGGTGACCAGGATTCTCACGGTGGCCGACCGTACCGGGTGTGGGAGTTGCGTGCGGTGGGATGCCGGGACGGCGGCGCGGAAGATGCCGCCGAGACCAGCGGGTTGAGCGCTGCCCATCTGGTGCCTCGGGCGGCTAATGTCACATCATGGATCGGCGAATCTTCGGCCTCGAAACCGAGTACGGCGTCACCTGCACCTATCGCGGGCAGCGCCGGCTGTCCCCCGACGAGGTCGCGCGGTACCTGTTCCGGCGGGTGGTGTCGTGGGGCCGGTCGAGCAACGTGTTCCTGCGCAACGGCGCCCGCCTCTACCTGGACGTCGGCTCGCACCCGGAGTACGCGACCCCCGAGTGTGACTCGGTGACCGACCTGGTCGCGCACGACCGGGCGGGCGAGCGGATCCTGGAGGGGCTGCTCGTCGACGCGGAGAAGCGGCTGCACGACGAGGGCATCGCGGGTGAGATCTACCTGTTCAAGAACAACACCGACTCGGCCGGCAACTCGTACGGCTGCCACGAGAACTATCTGGTGTCCCGGCACGGGGAGTTCGGCCGGTTGGCCGACGTGCTGATCCCGTTCCTGGTCACCCGGCAGTTGATCTGCGGCGCGGGCAAGGTGCTGCAGACGCCGCGCGGTGCGGTCTACTGCCTGTCGCAGCGGGCCGAGCACATCTGGGAGGGCGTCTCCTCGGCGACCACCCGGAGCCGGCCGATCATCAACACCCGCGACGAGCCGCACGCGGACGCCGAGCGCTACCGGCGGCTGCACGTGATCGTCGGCGACTCGAACATGAACGAGGTCACCACGCTGCTGAAGGTCGGCACCGCCGACATCGTGCTGCGGATGATCGAGGCCGGGGTGGTGATGCGCGACCTGACGCTGGAGAACCCGATCCGGGCGATCCGCGAGGTGTCGCATGACATCACCGGCCGGCGCAAGGTGCGGCTGGCCTCCGGCAAGGAGGTCTCGGCCCTGGAGATCCAGCAGGAATACCTGGCCAAGGCGACGGAGTTCGTGGAGCGCCGGGGCGGGGACCAGACCGCCAAGCGGGTGGTCGACCTGTGGGCCCGGGTGCTGCGCGCGGTGGAGACCGGTGACCTGGACCCGGTGGCCCGCGAGATCGACTGGGTGACGAAGCTGAAGCTGATCGAGCGGTACCAGCGCAAGCACGACCTGCCGCTGTCGCACCCGCGGGTGGCGCAGATGGATCTGGCGTACCACGACCTGCGGCGCGGGCGCGGCCTGTACGGGCTGCTGGAGCGGCGCGGCGAGGTGGACCGGGTGGCGACCGACCCGGAGATCTTCGAAGCGAAGGAGACACCGCCGCAGACCACCCGGGCGCGGCTGCGCGGCGAGTTCATCCGGCACGCGCAGGAGAAGCGGCGGGACTTCACCGTCGACTGGGTGCACCTGAAGCTGAACGACCAGGCGCAGCGCACGGTGCTGTGCAAGGACCCGTTCCGGGCGTACGACGAGCGGGTGGAGCGGCTGATCGCGAGCATGTGACGGCGGGTGGGCGGCCGGTGCGCGCGTCGGCCGCCCACCCACCGGTACGCTGGCGTCGCGATGAACACTTCCGAACCCTCCGACCGTGATCGCGGGGCCCGGCCGGGCCGCGACTCCGGCACCGAGAAGCTCAACTGGATCGATCGGCGCCGGGAGAAGATCCGCGCCGAGATCGAGCGGAACCGCCGCGGCGAGTACACGGTGCCGACCTGGGTGCTGGCGGCCACGCTGATCCTCATCGTGGTCGGCTGGTTGGCGTTGATCCTCTACTTCGGCTGAGCGTCGGGGGTCGGCGCTAGCCTCCTGCCGTAGGGGGCCGGAAGCGCGGCCCGGTCCGGCGACGGGAGGAGCCGCGTGTCGGTGCTGTCCCGCCGGGCGCTCAACCGGGCCACCCTCGCCCGACAGTTCCTGCTCGACCGGACCGACCTGCCGGCCCTGGACGTGCTGCGCCGGCTGGTCGGGTTGCAGGGCCAGGTGCCGGCCGCGCCCTACCTGGGGCTGTGGTCCCGGGTGGCCGGGTTCGACCACGACGACCTGACCGGCCTGCTGACGCGGCGGCAGGCGGTGCGGGCGACGACCGTGCGCGGCACGCTGCACGTCACCGCGGCGGACGACTACCGGTGGCTGCGTCCGCTGCTGCAACCGCTGATGCTCCGGTTGCAGCGGCAGTTCATGGGCCGGGCCACCGCCGGCGTCGACCTGCAGGAGTTGGCGGCGCAGGCCGTGGCGTTGCTGGCCGGCGAGCCGCTGAGCCGGACCCGGCTGCGGGAGTTGCTGGCGCGGCGCTGGCCGGACCGCGACCGCAGCGCGTTGCTGCACTCGGTGCAGTACCTGCTGCCCCTGGTGCACCTGCCGCCGGCGGGCACCTGGGGCGGCCGGGTGGACGGTCCGTGCGCGTTGGCCGAGCAGTGGCTCGGCTTCGCGCCGGCGCCGGCCGGTCCGGCCGTGCTGGTCCGTCGCTACCTGGCCGCGTTCGGGCCGGCAAGCGTCCGGGACGTGCAGGCCTGGTCCGGGCTGACCCGGCTGGCCGAGGTGGTCGAGCCGATCCGGCGCGAGCTGCGGGTGTTCCGCGACGAGCAGGGGCGGGAGCTGTTCGACCTGCCGGACGCGGAGCGGCCCGACCCCGAGACGCCGGCGCCGCCGCGCCTGTTGCCCGAGTACAACAACCTCCTGCTGGCGTACGCCGACCGGACCCGGGCGCTCGGCAACGAGGAACGCCGCCGGGTGATCACCCCGGCGGTGGCCGCCACGCTGCTGGTGGACGGCTTCGTGGCCGGCACCTGGACGATCGAGTGGCAGGGCGACGCCGCGACCCTGCGGCTGCGCCCGTTCGGCCCGCTCCCCGCCGTCGGCCGCCCGGTACGGGCTCGTACCCGCTGATCGACGGCCGGTGTGGGGAGGAGGAGCACG
>NZ_JBSGJR010000391.1:0-6786 GCF_053605645.1 Micromonospora sp. NPDC003776 | reverse complement strand
CGGTCGCCGTGCCGACCGCCTCGGTGGCGGCGGCGCTGATCACCGCGACCTCCCGGACCGCCGCGTCCGCGTCGGTCAGCACCCGGTCGGTGCGGTCGAGGGTGCCCTCGATCCGGTCCACCACCCCGTTGATCCGGCGCAGCAGCGCTTCCACGTCGTCGAGCACGGCGAACGCGCGGGCGGGCACGGCGGTGAACGCGGCGGCGGAGCCGAGTACCTGGTCCAGGGCGGCACGGGTGAGCCCGACGACGGCGCCGGGCCGGGGGAGGGGAATCGCCATGCCCACCAGTGTGCGTCGGCCGGGCCAGGACCGCCCGGTGGCGCCGCTGCTCACCGGCGCTCGCCCTGCTGCTCGACGGCCCGTTGCACGGCCCGGTAGATCTGCCCGAACCGCAGCGCGTCCGGCGTGCGCAGCAGCATCACCTCCCGCCCGTGGTGCTGCACCCACAGCTCGTGCACCCGGCTGCCCCGCTCGTAGGAGCGGTCCAGCCAGCCGAGCGGCAGTTCCAGGAACGGGGTCAGCGCCAGCCCGACCGCCACGAAGGCGCCGAGGATGACACGAAGGCGCCGAGGATGAGCAGCGCCAGCTTCCAGTTGCCCCGGTCCTGCGCGGCCCAGGCCAGGGAGAGGACGCAGACCAGGGCGACCAGCGGCGGCAGGGAGAGGAGCAGGACCAGCACGCCCCGGCCGAGGACCCGTCCCCGTACGGCCAGGGTGGTCGCCCCGCGCGCGTGCCACACGTACGCGATGTCGGCGAGCCGGACGACCTGCCCGCCGGCGTGGATGGCCTCGGAGGTGACCTGCACCGCATCGTCCCGGAAATAGAGGACCATCATTAAGGCTAACCACCCCGGTTCAAGCCCGGCCCGCGGTATGTCGGGGCTTTCCGCGCGCACGGGCCGGCGCGATCGGTTGGGGCTGAACGGGTCCACGATGCCTTTGGAGCTGAGTCGTTCGCGATATCACCCCACCGGTCGCCGCCGCCCGGGCCGGCCTCCCGGCCGGCGCCCGGAGGCGTGCCGGCGCGCGGGAGCTTCGCGGCGGGGGCGGCGAGTCGTTGGTGATGTCAGCTCCGAAGGCAACGAACAACACCATGGCTGCCGGGTTCGCGAGCGCTGCGGTGTGGAGCCGGGCCGGCGGGCGAGTGGCTCTCGGCCCGCAGGGCGGGACAGGCGGCACCGCCCGGACAAGGCAGCGCGGCCGGGGGCGGCGCAGCCGAAATCGTCCGGGTAGCGTCGCGGCCATGGCGGAGCGGAGCGGGGCCGGGACGGCCAGGACCGAGCAGGAGCGCAACGTCGAGGTGGTCCGGCGCTACCTGCGGACCTTCGTCACGAAGGACCTCGCCGAACTGGCCGAGGTGGTCGCCGAGGACGTGGAGATCTACGGCAGCGGCACGGCCGTGCGCGGCCGGCGCTACCCGGAAGGAGCCGTTTCCTCGCCCGGGCTCACCGTGCTCGACCAGGAGATCCTGGAGATCTTCGCGGCCGAGGACCGGGTGGTGGTCTCGATGGCGCAGACGTACCGGCGCGACTCGACAGGCGCCACCACCGTGCAGAGCGCCTGCAAGATGTACCGGCTGGCCGGCGGGCGGATCGTGCAGTTCTGGGGCGAGCAGGACACCTACGGCCTGCTGCGCGGCCTCGGGCTGCTGCCGGACGAGCCGATCATCTTCGACTGAGGCGCCTGCTCCATCGCCCGCTGCACCGCCCGGTAGATCTGGCCGAAGCGCAGCGCGTCGCCGGTGCGCAGCAGCCGCACCGGCTGGCCGCGCCAGCGGGCCCACATCTCCAGCTCCCGGCTGCCCCGGGCGTACGACCGGTCCAGGTGCTCGAAGAGCACGTCGGCGAGCGGCCCGACGCCGAGGCCGACCAGCACGGACGCCCCGACGATGGCGATCGTGACGACCGGGGAGCGGTGCAGCCAGAGCGCGAGCGCGATGCCGAGCCCGGCGGCGACCAGGGGGCCGGTGAGCGCCGCGCCGATCGCCCCCCGGCCCGCGAGCACCCGCCACGACCGGCTGCCCCGCCGGTGCCAGACCATGCCCAGTTCGACGAGCGGGTAGGTACGCCCGTCCACCCGCAGGGTGGTCGAGGTGACCTGCACCGTCCGGTCGTCGTAGTACGTGATCATGGCCTCTCTCCGGGTGCCCGGGCCTGCACCACACTCTCTACCCCAACGAGCCGGGCCGTAAGGTTGGCACGCGACTTCGACGAGGAAGTGAGGGCAGCATGGGCGAGTTCGTCAGGCTGGAAGTGAAGGACGGCATCGGCACCATCCGGCTGGAGCGGCCGCCGATGAACGCGCTCAACACCCAGGTGCAGGAGGAGTTGCGCGCCGCCGCCGCCGCGGCCACCGCGGACGCCGAGGTCCGCGCGGTCATCGTGTACGGCGGGGAGAAGGTCTTCGCGGCCGGCGCGGACATCAAGGAGATGGCCGACATGTCCTACGTGGACATGGCGGAGCGGGCGGCCGACCTCTCCAGCGCGCTCGGCGCCATCGCCCGGATCCCGAAGCCGGTGGTCGCCGCGATCACCGGGTACGCCCTCGGTGGCGGCTGCGAGCTGGCCCTCGCGTGCGACTGGCGGATCGTGGCCGAGGACGCCAAGCTCGGCCAGCCGGAGATCAAGCTCGGCATCATCCCGGGGGCCGGCGGCACCCAGCGGCTGGCCCGCCTGGTCGGCCCGGCCCGGGCCAAGGACCTGATCATGACCGGCCGGATGATCGACGCCGCGGAGGCGCTGCGGATCGGCCTGGCCGACCAGGTCGTCCCGGCCGCCGGGGTCTACGACGCCGCCGTCGCGTACGTGAAGCCGTTCCTGACCGGCCCGGTGCAGGCCCTGCGGGCCGCCAAGGCGGCGGTCGACGCCGGCTTGGATATGGACCTCACCTCCGGTCTGGCCTGGGAGAGCCAGCTCTTCGCGGCGCTGTTCGCCACCGACGACCGGCGCGAGGGCATGGCCGCGTTCGTCGAGAAGCGCAAGCCGGGCTTCACCGGCCGCTGAGCCGCGCTCCCGGGTCGGCGGTCCGCCGCACCGCCGACCCGAGAGCGGTTCACATCTCGCCTACCGGCCAGTAGCGTGTGACTCCGGTCAGGCAACGAAGGGGAGTGGCGATGACGGAACGGGTCGAAGGTCACGGCGGCGAGCTGGCCCTCGCGGCGCTGCGCGCACACGGCGTACGGGAGATGTTCACCCTCTCCGGCGGGCACGTCTTCCCGCTCTACGACGCCGCGCACAAGGCCGGTTTCCCGCTCTACGACGTCCGGCACGAGCAGTCCGCCGTCTTCGCCGCCGAGGCGGTGGCGAAGCTCCAGCGCCGCCCCGGCCTGGCCGTGCTCACCGCCGGACCCGGCGTCACCAACGGCGTCTCCGGCCTGACCAGCGCCTTCTTCAACGCCTCGCCGGTGCTGGTGCTCGGCGGGCGTGCCCCCCAGTTCCGCTGGGGCTCCGGCAGCCTGCAGGAGATGGACCACCTGCCCCTGGTCGCCCCGGTCACCAAGCACGCCGAGACGGTGTTCAGCGCCGACGACATCCCGCGCGCGGTCTCCGCCGCGCTGACCACCGCGCTCACCCCGCACCGCGGTCCGGTCTTCCTCGACTTCCCGCTGGAGGCGGTCTTCTCCGTCGGCGACGCGGAGCTGCCCGCGGTCACCCCGCCCGCCCCGATCGAGGCCGACCCGGACGAGGTCGCGAAGGCCGCCCGCCTGATCGCCGCCGCGTCCCGCCCGGTCGTCATCGCCGGTTCCGACGTGTACGCGGGCGACGCGGTCGAGGCCCTGCGCGCCGCCGCCGAGTCCCTCCAGGTGCCGGTCTTCACCAACGGCATGGGCCGCGGGGCGCTGCCCCCCGAGCACCCGCTCGCCTTCGCCAAGGCCCGCCGGGTCGCGCTCAAGAACGCCGACGTGGTCGTGGTGGTCGGCACCCCGCTCGACTTCCGGCTCGCCTTCGGCGACTTCGGCGACGCGCAGGTGGTGCACGTCGTCGACGCGCCCAGCCAGCGTGCCGGGCACGTCCAGCCGGCCGCCGCCCCCGCCGGCGACCTGCGCCTGGTCCTCACCGCGTTCGCCGAGCACGCCGGCGACCGGGCCGACCACGCCGACTGGATCGCGCAGCTGCGTACCGCCGAGGACGCCGCGAAGGCCCGCGACGCCGAGGAGATGGGCGCCGAGACCGACCCGATCCGCCCGGCCCGGGTCTACGGCGAGCTGCGCAAGGTGCTCGCCGCCGACGCGATCACCATCGGCGACGGCGGCGACTTCGTCTCGTACGCCGGGAAGTACCTGGAGCCGGCGCAGCCGGGCACCTGGCTCGACCCCGGGCCGTACGGCTGCCTCGGCACCGGCATGGGCTACGCCATGGGGGCCCGGGTCAGCCACCCGGACCGGCAGATCTGCGTGCTGATGGGCGACGGCGCGGCCGGCTTCTCGCTGATGGACGTCGAGTCCCTGGTCCGGCAGCAGCTGCCGGTGGTCATCGTGGTCGGCAACAACGGCATCTGGGGCCTGGAGAAGCACCCGATGCGGGCCATGTACGGCTACGACGTGGCCGCCGACCTCCAGCCGGCGCTGCGCTACGACAAGGTGGTCGAGGCGCTCGGCGGTGCGGGTGAGACGGTGGCGAAGGCCGCCGACCTCGGCCCAGCCCTGGCCCGCGCCTTCGACGCCGGCGTGCCGTACCTGGTCAACGTGCTGACCGACCCGGCCGACGCGTACCCCCGCTCGTCCAACCTGGCCTGACCCGGCCACCGCGACCGCCGCCGCCGGAACGACCGGCGACGGCGGTCGCGTCCTTCTGCCCGGAGGCAAAATCAGCGGTCTGTCAGCGGTTGTCGCCGTAACGTCAGCGCCGTCGCTCAAGGTGGGGTGACCAGCGAGAACGACGGGAGTTCCGATGACATACGCGATCCGCGCGGAGGGCCTGGTCCGCCGCTTCGGCGCGACCACCGCCCTGGCCGGGGTGGACCTGGCCGTCCCCGCCGGGACGGTGTTCGGGCTGCTCGGGCCGAACGGGGCGGGCAAGACCACGGCGGTCCGGGTGCTGGCCACCCTGCTTGCCGCCGACGAGGGGCACGCCACCGTCGGCGGGTACGACGTCCGCCGCGACGCGCACCGGGTGCGCCAGCTGATCGGCCTCACCGGCCAGTACGCCTCGGTCGACGAGAACCTCACCGGCACCGAGAACCTGCTGCTGATCGGCCGGCTGCTCGGGTTCTCCCGGGCCGAGGCCCGGGCCCGGGCCCGGCAGCTGCTCGCCGACTTCCAGCTCACCGACGCCGCCGAGCGGGCCGCCAAGACCTACTCGGGCGGCATGCGCCGGCGGCTCGACCTGGCCGCCAGCCTGGTCGGCCGGCCGCAGGTGCTCTTCCTCGACGAGCCGACCACCGGGCTCGACCCGCGCAGCCGCAACGAACTCTGGGACATCGTCCGGGGCCTGGTCGCCGACGGGGTGACCGTGCTGCTGACCACGCAGTACCTGGAGGAGGCCGACCAGCTCGCCGGGGAGATCGCCGTGGTCGACCACGGCCGGGTCATCGCCCAGGGCTCGCCGGAGGAGCTGAAGGCCCGGACCGGCGGGCAGGTGCTCGCGGTCCGGCCGGCCGATCCGACCGACCTGCCCACGGTGCTGGCCGTCGCCGCCGAGGTGACCGGGGCCACGCCCGAGGTCGCCCAGACCACCGTCTCGGTGCCGGTGAACGACCCGGGCGTGCTGCCCGCCGTGGTCCGCCGGCTCGACGCCGCCGAGGTCGCCGTGGCCGAGCTGGCCCTGCGCGGCGCCAGCCTGGACGAGGTCTTCCTCAATCTGACCGGTCACCGCGCCGAGCCGGAGACCGCCGCCGCCGACCTGGAAGGAGTCCCGGCATGACCGCCGCCACCCTCGCCGCCCCGCCCGTTCCGGCCCGCCGCCCGGGCCTCGTCGCCGGGCTGCGGCACACCGTCACCCTGGCGTGGCGCAGCCTCGTCCAGATCAAGCACAACCCGATGGAACTGCTCGACCTGAGCATCCAGCCGGTGATGTTCGTGCTGCTCTTCACGTACGTCTTCGGCACCGCGATCGCCGGCTCGCCCGGCGACTACCTGAAGTTCGCGCTGCCCGGGATCATCGTGCAGAACGCCTTCTTCGCCACCATGACCACCGGCTTCGGGTTGAACACCGACCTGACCAAGGGGGTCTTCGACCGGCTCCAGGCGCTGCCGATCGCCCGCTGGGCGCCGCTGGCCGGGCGGATCCTCGCCGACACCGTCAAGCAGGCCTGGTCGGTGGCGCTGCTGCTCGGCGTCGGGATGATCCTCGGCTTCCGGGTGGGTAACGGGGTCGCCGGGCTGCTCGCCGCGTTCGCCCTGCTGCTGGTCTTCTCCCTGGCCGCCTCGTGGATCTCCGTGCTGGTCGGCGTGCTGGTCAGCGAGCCGGACAAGGTGCAGATCTTCGGCTTCATGGTGATCTTCCCGCTCACCTTCACCAGCAACGCGTTCGTCCCGACCGACAAGATGCCGTCCTGGATGCGGCACTGGGTGGAGGTCAACCCGGCCACCATCCTCGCCGACGCGCTGCGGGGCCTGCTGGTCTCCGGACCGGTGGCCGGGCCGGTCACCCGGTCGCTGATCTGGGCTGCCGTGCTGCTCGCCGCGTTCGCCCCGCTCGCCGTGCGGGCGCTCAGGCGTCGAGTGTGACCCGGACCGCCTCGGCGGCGGTCTCGAACCGGTAGCCCAGCCCGCCCGCGTACGCCTCGGCGAAACCCGGGAGCACCACCTCGCCCTGGAACGCCAGCTGGACCTGCCCGGCCGGATCC
>NZ_JBSGJR010000390.1:0-6805 GCF_053605645.1 Micromonospora sp. NPDC003776 | reverse complement strand
GGCCGGCCGGGTCCGGGTCACCGAGGTCCGCGGCTCCGACTACGTGGGCGTCGGCGGCACCTCGTTGGCCATGATGGTGCTGCCCCGGGTCGCGCGGATCGAAGACCAGGAAGTGTCGGCCGTCCGCGGGCCAGCCGTCGTATGGCGGCCCCGCCGCGCGCAGCCGCGCCGCCGTCACCGGGTACGCCTCGACGTAGGCTGCCGGCGCCAGCGGGGCGGGGTGGCCCGGTACCAGCAGGCCGAGCCCGAGCAACGCGGTCGTCGCCGCTCGGGCGGGTCGGGTCCAGTGCATCGTGTGCTCCCTCCGGAATCGCTCCGGCGGAAGCGTGTGCCGCGGACGGCCCGGGAGGCGTCCCCCTGTGGACCGGTTCCCGGCGTGCCACCAGGGGGCTATTCGCCCGCGGCCACCAGACCCGTCTCGTACGCGAGGACCACGGCCTGCGCCCGGTCACGCAGGTGCAGTTTGGCCAGGATCCGCCCGACGTGGGTCTTGACCGTCTGCTCGGCGACCACCAGGTCGGCGGCGATCTCGCTGTTGGAGCGGCCCCGGGCGATCAGTCGCAGCACTTCGGTCTCCCGCGGCGTCAGCCCGGCCAGCGCGGTGGGGCGGGGACGCCGCCGTTCGGGACGGGCGGCGAACTCGGCGATCAGCCGCCGGGTGACGGCGGGCGCGAGCAGCGCCTCACCGGCGGCCACCACCCGGACGGCGTGCACCAGGTCGGCGGCCGGGGCGTCCTTGAGCAGGAAGCCGCTCGCCCCGGCCCGCAGCGCCTCGTACACGTAGTCGTCCAGGTCGAACGTGGTGAGGATCAGCACGCGCGGGCGCTCCGCCGGCCGGTCACCGAGCAGCTGCCGGGTGGCGGCGAGGCCGTCGAGCACCGGCATCCGGACGTCCATCAGCACCACGTCCGGGTCGAGGCGGCGGCTCGCGGCGACGGCCTGCGCGCCGTCCGGGGCGTCCCCGACGACGAGCAGGTCGGGTTGGGCGGCCAGGAGCGCCCCGAAGCCCTGCCGGACCATCGCCTGGTCGTCGGCGATCAGCACCCGGATCATCGCGCGGGATCCTCCGTTCCCAACGGCAGTTCGGCGGTGACGGCGAATCCGTCGGCGGTCCGTCCGGCGCTGAAGGTACCCCCTAGCAGCCGGGCCCGTTCCCGCATGCCGGTCAGTCCGTGCCCGCTCGTCGGGCTCGTCGCGCCCGCCGCGGCCGGTGGTCCGCCCGCGTCGCGTACCGCGATGGCGAGCATCCCGTCGCGCGCCCGCAGCCCGACGGTCACCGCCGCACCGGGCGCGTGTCGCGCTGCGTTCGCCAGCGCCTCCTGCACGATCCGGTACGCGGCCAGCCCGACCGCGTCCGGTACGTCCGGCGGCGGTGTGGCCTCCAACCGGACCGCCATCCCGGCGCGCTCGGCCGCCGCCACCAGGTCCGGCACGTCGGCCATGCCCGGCTGCGGCGCGGTGGCCGCGGGGCCGGCGTCGCTGCGCAGCACGCCGAGCAGCCGGCGCATCTCGGTCAGCGCCTCGCGGGCCGAGCCGGCGATGTCGAGGAACTCGGTACGCGCGGCGTCCGGCAGCGCGCCCACCCGGTACGGGGCGGTCTCCGCCTGTACGGCGATCATCGACATGTGGTGGGCGACGACGTCGTGCATCTCGCGGGCGATCCGGGTGCGTTCCTCCAGCACCGCGCGTCTGGCCTGCTCCAGCTCGCTGCGTTCGGCCTGCTCGGCCAGCGCCCGCCGGGCGAGCACGTTGCGCCGTACGAGGTCACCGAGGACGAGCAGCACCACGAACAGCAGACTCACGCCGGCCTGGTTGGCTCGGGGGACGAAGATCCAGACCGGGAGCAGGTTGAACAACCCGAGCCACGCCAGCACCGCCCGGTCGACCCGGGCGGCCACCACGACCAGGACGGCGAGAATGACCAGGATCTGGCTGGGGCTCCACGGCCAGTCCTCCGTCGGCGGCCGGTTCAACGTGCCGAGTATCAGCCCGAGGAACATGACCCGCCAGGCCCACAGCGGTCGGGCCGGCAGGATCGGCAGCGGCGCGACGGTGAGCGCCGCGAGCAGCCAGGCGGTGGCGGTGGGCAGCTTCCGCTCGTCGAGCAGGAACTCTGCGGTGAGCACCGTGAAGCCGATCAGCGCCAACAGCGCGAGGGTCGGACCGGCGGCGGCGAGCCGGGGCCAGCGGCGCAGCGACGGCCGGATCGACGGGTAGTCCGGTCCGGCCCAGAGGCGACGCAGCGCGGCCAGGCCGCCACGGGCGGGACTGTTGTCCATCCCCTGGAGGCTAGTTCGGCGGGGCGGTCCCGTCGTGCCCCCGTGGGGTGACCCTTCGGGCCCTACCTCGGTATGACCGGCGGTTAGCGCTTACCCCGCGGTAACCCCTAGGCTCGCCAGCGACCGAGAGATCAGCTGACCGAGGGGGAACCGTGGCCCGTACCGTGCTGGTGACCGGCGGAAACCGGGGAATCGGCCTGGCCATCGCGCAGGCCTTCGCCAAGCAGGGCGACCGGGTGGCGGTGACCCACCGCAGCGGCGACGCTCCCGAGGGGCTGTTCGGCGTGAAGTGTGACGTCACCGACGCCGAGTCGGTGGACGCCGCGTTCGCCACCATCGAGGCCGAGCTGGGCCCGGTCGAGGTGCTCGTCGCCAACGCCGGCATCACCGACGACACGCTGCTCATGCGGATGTCCGAGGAGCAGTTCACCCGGGTGCTCGACACCAACCTCACCGGCGCCTTCCGCTGCGCCAAGCGGGCCTCCACCAAGATGCTCCGGGGGAAGTGGGGCCGGATGATCTTCATCTCCTCGGTGGTCGGCCTCTCCGGCGGTGCCGGCCAGGTCAACTACGCCGCCAGCAAGGCCGGCCTGGTCGGCGTGGCCCGCTCGATCACCCGCGAGCTGGGCAGCCGCAACATCACCGCCAACGTGGTGGCGCCCGGCTTCATCGACACCGACATGACCGCCGTGCTGCCCGAGGAGCGCAAGGCCGAGATCCGCAAGTCGATCCCGGCGGGCCGGATGGCCAGCCCCGACGAGGTCGCCGCCGTGGTCACCTGGCTCGCCTCGGACGCGGCCGGCTACGTCTCCGGCGCCGTCATCCCGGTCGACGGCGGCCTGGGCATGGGTCACTGAGAGAGCACGGAGGAAATTGGCAATGTCCGGACTGCTAACCGGTAAGCGGCTGCTCGTCACCGGCGTCATCACCGACGCCTCGATCGCCTTCTCGGTCGCCAAGCTCGCCCAGGAGAACGGCGCCCAGGTCGTGCTCACCGGCTACGGCCGGCTCTCCCTGGTCGAGCGGATCGCCAAGCGGCTGCCCGAGCCGGCCCCGGTGATCGAGCTGGACGTCACCAACGCCGAACATCTGGCCGGCCTCGCCGACAAGGTGCGCGAGCACGTCGACGGGCTGGACGGCGTGGTGCACTCGATCGGCTTCGCCCCGCAGAGCTGCCTCGGCGGCGGCTTCCTCGACGCGCCGTGGGAGGACGTGGCCACCGCTCTGCAGGTCTCCACGTACTCGTACAAGTCCCTGGCGATGGCGGCGCTGCCGCTGATGTCCCAGGGCGGCGCCGTGGTCGGCCTCACCTTCGACGCCACCAAGGCCTGGCCGGTGTACGACTGGATGGGCGTGGCGAAGGCCGGGCTGGAGTCCGCCTCCCGCTACCTGGCGCTGCACCTGGGCAAGCGGGGCATCCGCAGCAACCTGGTCGCCGCCGGTCCGCTGCGCACCATCGCCGCCAAGTCGATCCCCGGCTTCGAGCAGTTCGAGGACGCCTGGGCCGAGCGCGCCCCGCTCGGCTGGAACCTCACCGACCAGGAGCCGGCCGCCCGGGCCTGCCTGGCGCTGCTGTCCGACTGGTTCCCGGCCACCACCGGCGAGATCGTCCACGTCGACGGCGGCTACCACGCGATCGGCGCCTGAGACCGGCCGGAAACCGGGCCGTCCCGGGGTGGTCGCCGGGTCGTCACGGCCGTCGGGGGAGAATGGCAGCATGGCGTACGACGCGTTGGTGCTGGTCTCCTTCGGCGGCCCGGAGCGGCCCGAGGACGTGCTGCCCTTCCTGCAGAACGTGACGCGGGGGCGGGGTGTGCCGCCCGAGCGGCTCGCCGAGGTCGCCGAGCACTACCTGCACTTCGGCGGGGTGTCCCCGATCAACCAGCAGTGCCGTGAGCTGCTCGCGGCGATCCGGGAGGACTTCGCCGCCCACGGCGTCGACCTGCCGGTCTACTGGGGCAACCGGAACTGGGACCCGATGCTCGCCGACACCGTGGCGCAGCTGCGCGACGACGGGGTCCAGCGGGCGCTCGCCTTCGTCACCAGCGCGTACGGCGGGTACTCCTCCTGCCGGCAGTACCAGGAGGACATCGCCGCCGCCCGCGCTGCGGTGGGTACGGACGCTCCGCTGATCGAGAAGCTGCGCCAGTTCTGGGACCACCCCGGCTTCGTCGAGCCGCACGCCGACGCGGTGCGGGCCGCGCTGGCGCAGCTCGACCCGGCCCGGCGGGACAGCACCCGGCTGGTGTTCACCGCGCACTCGATCCCGGTGTCGGCGGCCGCCACCGCCGGGCCGCACGGCGGCCGGTACACCGCCCAGCTCGAGGAGACCGCCCGGCTGGTGCACGCCGCCGCCGCGCCCGACCTGCCGTACGACCTGGTCTGGCAGAGCCGCTCCGGCCCGCCGCAGGTGCCGTGGCTGGAGCCGGACATCAACGACCACCTGACCGCCCTCGCCGAGCAGGGCGTGACCAGCGTGGTGGTCAGCCCGATCGGGTTCGTCTCCGACCACCTTGAGGTGGTCTGGGACCTGGACACCGAGGCGCTGGAGACGGCCAAGCAGCTCGGCCTGGACTTCGTCCGGGCGGCCACCCCCGGCACCGACCCGCGGTTCGTGGCCATGGTCCGCGAGCTGGTCCTCGAGCGCATCGCCCCGAACGGCGAGGGGCTGCGCCGCCGCCTCGGCGAGCTGCCGGCCTGGGACACCTGCCCGGCGCTGTGCTGCGTGCCGCCGGCCCGCCGGCCCTGAGCCCGACCGACCTCCGACACCCCTGGGGACGACACATGCATGACCGCAAGCCGGTGCAGAGCTGGCTCACCGACATGGACGGCGTGCTGGTGCACGAGGGGCAGCCGGTCCCCGGCGCACCCGAGTTCATCAAGAAGCTGCGCGCCTCCGGCAAGCCCTTCCTGGTGCTGACCAACAACTCCATCTACACGCCGCGCGACCTCCAGGCCCGGCTGGCCCGGATGGGGCTGGACGTGCCGGAGGAGTCGATCTGGTCGTCCGCCCTGGCCACCGCCCAGTTCCTGGCCGACCAGCGGCCCGGTGGCACCGCGTACGTGATCGGCGAGGCCGGCCTCACCACCGCGCTGCACGCGGTCGGGTACGTGCTCAGCGATTTCGCGCCGGACTACGTGGTGCTGGGGGAGACCCGCACCTACAGCTTCGAGGCGATCACCAAGGCGATCCGCTTGATCAACGACGGCGCCCGGTTCATCTGCACCAACCCGGACGCGACCGGACCGTCGGTGGAGGGCGCGCTGCCCGCCGCCGGCTCGGTCGCCGCGATGATCTCCAAGGCGACCGGGGTGGAGCCGTACTTCGTCGGCAAGCCCAACCCGATGATGATGCGCTCGGCGCTGAACACCATCGACGCCCACTCGGAGACCACCGCGATGATCGGCGACCGGATGGACACCGACATCCTCTGTGGCCTGGAGGCGGGGTTGGAGACGATCCTGGTGCTCACCGGGATCAGCAGCCGGACCGAGGCGGAGCGCTACCCGTACCGGCCGTCGCGGATCGTCAACTCCGTGGCCGACCTGATCGACGAGGTCTGAACCCGGCGCGGCCCGCGGCGCTCAGGGGCGCAGCGGCGCGTTGCAGGCGGCCACGAGGGCCTGCCGGCAGGCGGTGGTGAGCGGCCGCAACGCCGCGTCCCGCTGCTGCGCCTCGTAGGTGTTCACCGCGCCGCCCGGGGCGCTCTCCCCGGCCAGGGCGAGCACCCGGTCCAGCACGGCCGCGCGGGCGAAGAGCCGCCGGGCCCGCGGATCGAAGCCGGGCGGCAGGTCGGTGGCCCCGTCGGGGCGGCGCAGCGCCGCGAGCGCCCCGGCCAGTTCGGGCCGCCACTGCGCCACGTCGAGCCGGGTGAGCGCCGCGGTCGTCTCGGCGAGCGCTACGGCCAGCTCGGCCTCCGCCTCGGCCGCGCCCGGCACCGCCAGCGACGCCTTCGGCGCGTCGGCCGGCAGCGGGTAGACCCGCCACAGCACCGTCTCCCAGGTCATCCCGGAGCCGGAGGTGTGGGTACGGACCTCGGGGACCAGCCCGAGGCCGCTGGCCACCACCGCCTCCCCGGCCACCAGCGCCGCGCCGGTGAACTCGCCGGGACCGGGCAGGCCGCGCGGGTCGCCGGGCGCGGGCAGCACCAGCCGGATCTCGTCCGGGGAGAGCTTGGCCAGGCTGGGCAGCGCCTCCCGCAGGGAGACGTCGGTCCAGGTGCCGGGGGCGTCCGCGACCAGGTGCTCCTCGTCGCCGGCGATCTCGTCGGCGACCTCGTCGAAGGGCACCAGGCCGGCGCGCCAGGCGCGCACCCAGGCAACGAACCGGCTCGACCGGCGCGGAGCCAGTGTGGCCGCGCCCGTTGCGGGGAGGGACATGCCGAAAAGGGTACGTGCTCCCCGCCGCCCCTGTCTCGACTGCCGCACCGACCGGCGTCGGCCTGGGGTGACGGGTAGAACGGCGACAGCCAGACCGCGTCGACCCCCAGCTCGGAGAGGTGGCCGAGGCGGGCGGTGATGCCGGG
>NZ_JBSGJR010000389.1:0-6809 GCF_053605645.1 Micromonospora sp. NPDC003776 | reverse complement strand
GGCCGGGCCGGGTCGACGACGAGCTCCCGGCGGTCCGCGCTCCCCCCGGCGGGCACCGGTACCGGTCCGCCCCCGGGCCGGCGGGCGGGGTGCCCACCGGCCCGGGTACGGCTCAGCCGGCGGCCATGCCCGCGCCGGCCTCGTCGATCGCGGCGTCGACCCGGTGGGCCAGGTCCACGTCCGCCCCCGTCACCCCGTCGACCTGCCGGTTCCGGACGGTGATCACCGCGTTGTCCGGGTCGGGGCGGCCGATCTGCGGGCTGCGCCCGGTCTCGGCCCGGAGCTGGTCGAGCCGGTCGAGCACCCGGTCCAGGTTCCCGGTGGGCAGCTCGATCGTGCGTACCAGCGACTGCCGGTCACTGGACCAGTACGGCAACTGGGCGAGCGCGTCGCGCAGCTCCTGATCGGTCAGCGGCGCGGCCGTGGTGGTCGGGCCGACCAGGCCGCCGCCGGCCTCCGGCGGGGCCAGCAGGTCCCGCAACCCGTCCGGTACGCGCAGCGACTCCACCAGGTCACCGTCGGCGTCGGCCAACGCGGCGAGCGTCGCCTCGGCCTGGTAGCGCGCCTGCTCCGGGGTGAGGCGGCTGCGCCGGCCCACCTCGGCCAGGAAGCCGGGCAGGTCCCGGCGTCGCTCGATGCCGTCCACCGGCACCACGTCGTGCAGCTTCACCGGCACCGCCTCGAGCAGCCGCTCGCGCTCGGCCTCGTCGAGCGCCCAGGCCAGCGCGAGCACCGTCGCCTCCGCCGCGACCTTCGCGGTGCCGAAGTCGACCCCGGCCCGGCGACTGACATCGTCGACGAGATCGCGGTAGCCGAGCGTGGTCACCCGCCCGGAGCGGGCCTCCGGCAGCGGGCGTGGCCGTTCCGGCACCCCCGCCGGAGGTGGCGCGGGACCACCACGCGTGGTGTCCGGCTTGTGCCGGCCGGCCGGCGGCGGGCCGGACCGCTCCCGCTGGTCCAGCGAGGTGATCTGCTTGGACGCGCTCAGGCTGGCGCCGGCCTCGCTCGGCCGCCGGCCGCGTTCCCGGGCCTCGCGGGCGAGCGCCCGACGGCGCTGGTTGTCGCCCTCCATCTGCTTGCGCATCGTCGCACCTCGTTCCTCGTCGGGGTTGCGCCTTGCGCCCGTGGCCTTCCCGGCGCTGCCGGGAAGGAAACGACGACGCGAATGGCCGGCGAGCTTCATTCGCTGGGGGTGAGGGGCGCTCACCCGGTGCCGCTCCACCATCGGAGTGGACCGGGAGACTTCCGATGCACGCGGAAGGGAAGGTCGTCATGAAGAGAATCGTCGAGATCGTCCCCGCTCGCCCCGGCTGGTACGCGCGGTGGCAGGTCGAACCCGAGGCCACCCGCTCGTACGCCGTGACGCTGTGGGCGCTGGTGGAAGAGGCCGACGGCACCGGCCGGGAGGTGGTCGGCGTCGACTGCGTGGGGCAGTGGCCCGGAGCGGACGACAACGAGGCGGGAGGGCAGTTCGTCCGGTATCTCTTCCAGACGCCCGATTCCGGCGCCCCGGAGGACGCTGAGCCATCCACGGTGGGTGAGCTGCGGGAACACGGTCCGCGGCTGCAACCGGTGCCCGCCGCCTGAGCCACCCTCCCCGGCCCCCGGCCCCTGGTCCCAGGGTCGGGGGCCACCCCCTGCCCGGACCCGGGAATGCCTCAGCCGGCCTCGCGGGACTCGTCGGTGACGGCCCGTGGCGGCAGGGCGAGCAGCTCGCCCAACCCGGTCCGGTCGAGAAGTTGCCGGACCTGCGGGTTCATGCCGGTGAGCTGGATCGCCGCGGTGCCGGCGCGGTGGATCACCACCAGCGCGCTCAGCCCGGAGGAGTCGCACAACGCCACCCCGGCGAAGTCGAGCAGCAGCTCCTGGCAGCCGTCCCGGCGCAGCTCCGCGGCCGTCTCGACGAGGTCGGGAGCGGTGTCGAAGTCCAGTTCGCCGGTCAGCCGAAGCCGGGCGGCCCCGGCGTCGAGCCGGTCCACCTCGATGGTCAACAGCTGCGAGGGCATGGGTACATGTTCCCAGTCGCGCCTGATCGGGAAACCCCCGGGGTGTCAGGCGGACGCGGACTCGCCCACGGCGGGCCGGTCGGCGGCATGCGGCTGCGGCCGGGCGAGCAGACCGGTGACACCGGTCATGTCCAGGATCGTGGCGAGGAAGCGCGGGGTGTGCCGCAGTGCGATGGCGGTGCCGATCTGCTGACCCTCCCGCCAGGCGTGCACGATCACCGACAGCCCGGTGCTGTCGATGAAGAGCAGGTCGGCGAAGTCCAGGACGAGCGTCTCGGGGCCCTCGGCGAGCAGCCGGTCCACCTCGGTACGCAGCGGCGCGGCCGTGGTGAAGGCCAGATCGCCGCCCACCCTGATGACCGGTGCGGTGAGGTCGGAGCGGTCCACGGAAATGCTCAGCGGGGTCGGTTCCGGCTTTCTCCGCTGGGACACCACCATCAACGCCTTTCCCGAGGCTGCCGGTCAGGCAGGGACGTCCGGATCGTAACAACCCCGGGGCCGGTCCGCTCGGTGCCGCCGCCCACGGGAGGGCCCGCAGGCTGTGGGGTGGCGGTCCCGGCATACCGGCGTAGGGTGGGACGAAGAGATTCGATCACCTCCGCCATGCCCGGCGGTCCGCGGATGCCGATAAAAGGAGTGGGGCTTAGCTGGTGACTGCTGCCGACGTCAGGGATTCTGACCCGGGCGACGGACGGATCTCCACGCCGAGTACCGCACGGGCTCCGGCGTGGACCGCCGCCGCCTCGGCCCCGGCCGTCCTGCCTCCCCTGGCGCCGGATCGCGGCCCCGCCACCCCCGACTGGTCGGAAGTCGTCGAGCACTTCCGCGAGGGCCTGATCGTCTGCGACGTCGACGGTGTCGTGCGTCACCTCAGCCCGGTCGCGGAGCGGCTGATTCCCGAGGTGGTGCCCGGTGCGGTGCTCGCCGCCGCGGGCGTCGAGGCCCTCCTGGGCCCGGAACCGGCCGAGTTCACCCACCACGACCGGCGGCTGCGGGTGCGGCAGGTGCCGCTGTCGGCCGGCCGCCGCTGCTGCTACGTCGAGGACGTCACCGAGATCGTCAGCCGCGCGGACGCGCTGCTCGCCGAACGGGCCCGCTCGGCCTTCCTGGCCGTGGTCGGGGAGAAGCTCGGCAATCCGCTGCATCCCGACCGGGCCGCCGCCGCGGTGGTCCGCCTCGCCGTACCCACCCTGGCCGACGTCGCCGTGCTGGTGCTGGCGCCGCGCTCCGGCCGGGCCCGCTGGTGGCGGGCCGCCCGCGCCGACGACGAGGCGCCCACGGTGGACAGCGGGGTGCTCGCTGCCGCCGCCCTGCCCGGCGCGATCGAGGAGGGACTGGCCGGGGTCGAGCCGCACGCCATGGACTGGCTGGTCGAGCAGGCCGTCGAAGCCGGCTGGCTGCCGGGCCTCGCGGCGCCCCAGGCGACCGCCCGGGTGGTGCCGCTGCCCGGCCGGGACGCCCCGGCCGGCGTGCTGCTGGTCGCCCGCCGTTCCTCCCGGTGGTACGACGAGGCGGACCTTGACCTGGTGCGGGGCTTCGCGGCCCGGGGCGGTGCGGCGCTGACCACCGCCGTGCTCTACCGCGACCAGGCCGAGGTCGCCGACACCCTCCAGGCCAGCCTGCTGCCGGTCGAACCGGCCGCGGCGACCGGCGTGCAGTGGGGCACGGCGTACCGGCCGGCGCAGGCGGGGCTGCGCATCGGCGGCGACTTCTACGGCGCGCACCTGCTCGCCGACGGCGGCTCGGTCTTCTTCCTCGGCGACGTGTCCGGCAAGGGCGTGGAGGCGGCCGTCTTCACCGGCCAGCTCCGCCAGTGCCTGCACGCCCTGCACCGGGTCGAGTCGCAGCCCGGGCGGCTGCTCAAGCTGCTCAACGACGCCCTGCTGGAGACCACCCAGGCTCATGGGCAGGGGCGGTTCGCCACCATGGTGCTCGGGGTGGTCCGCCCGCACCGCGACGGCAGCCTGACCCTCACCATGGCCGGCGGTGGGCACCTGCCGCCGCTGGTGCTGCGCGGCTCCGGCGAGGTCGAGGTGGTGCCGTTGAGCGGCATGCTGATCGGGGTCGTGCCGGATCCCCGGATCGGTGAGGTGACCGTACGGCTGGAGCCCGGCGAGACCTGCCTGCTCTACAGCGACGGCGTGACCGAGGCCCGGGGCGGTCGGCGTGGCGACGAGCAGTTCGGCGCCGAGCGGCTGCTCAACGCGATCGACGGCTGCCACCGGATGCCGGCGCCGGCCCTGGCCGAGCGGGTCGAGCAGGTGACCTGCGACTGGCTGGCGCACGGCGACCACGACGACATCGCCGTGCTCGCGCTGCGGGCCACCGGCGCGAACGTCCGCCCGGCCCGCCACCTGCACGCGGTGCCGGCCCCGGCCCGCGCCGAGCATGATCCGAGAGGAGCCCACGCGTGACCGCGACGACGATGGAGGCCGACCCCGCCGCGGCGTATCCGGGCTACCTGGATTGCCTGGCGGAGGCCGACGAGTACGCCGCCATCGAGGTCGCCACGGGGCTGCTGGAGGCCGGCGTGCCGGCCGAGCGGGTGCTGCTCGACCTGGTCGCCCCGGCGCAGGCCGAGGTGGGGGAGCGGTGGGCGCGCAACGAGTGGAGCGTGGCCCAGGAGCACGCCGCGACGCACATCAGCGAACGGGTGGTGGCGGCGGTCGCCGCGTACGTGAACCCCCGCCCGACCCGGGGCCGGATCGTGGTGGCGTGCATGGACGGCGAGTGGCACGCGTTGCCGGCCCGTCTGGTGGCCGAGGTGCTGCGGCTGCGCGGCTGGCAGGTCACCTTCCTCGGGGCCAGCGTCCCCGCCGCCCACCTGGTGTCCTACCTGCACCGGTACGACGCGCACGCGGTCGCCCTGGCCTGTGCGTTGCCGATGCGGTTGCCGTACGCGCACCGGATGATCGAGGCGTGCCGCCGGTCCGACGTGCCGGTGGTGGTCGGCGGGCGCGGCTTCGGCGACGACGGCCGGTGGGCCCGGGTGCTCGGGGTGCCGTGGGCGCCGGACGCGCCGGACGCCGCGGAGCTGGTCGCCGACGAGCGGGCGCTGCGGGTGGTCCCGCCGGCCCGGCTGGACCACCTCGCCGACGACGAGTACGCCAGCCTGGTCAAGCGGCGCGGCGAGCTGATCGACAGCGCGCTGGCCGACCTGCGCGAGCGGGTGCCGTCGGTGCGGGACTACACCCCGGCGCAGCTCGACTCGACGATCAGCGATCTCGGCTACATCGTCGACTTCCTGGCCGCCGCGCTCTACGTCGACGACGAGACCCTGTTCACCGACTTCGTCGAATGGCTGGTGGGGATCCTGACCAGCCGGCGCGTGCCGGCCGGCGCCGTCGGGCTCACCCTCGACCACTATGGACAGCAGCTGCGCGATTTCCCCCGTGCCTGGCGCTTCCTCGACCGGGCCCGGGTGCTGGTCGGCGAGCTCTCCGACGCGCCGGGGCGCTGAGCGCCGCCTCGGTCCGCCGCCGGCCGGCAACCCGCGTATGCTTGCATCACTGCAAGCATCCCTGCTTGCGGCGGAGGCGGGAGGGGTCGCGGTGACGTTCACCCTCGCGTACGCCGACTGGGACGGGGGCGGCGCCTGCCTCCGGCTCGTCGGCGAACTCGACATGAGCACCGTCCCCCAGCTCAACGACGCCCTCGATCGGCTGGCCGCCGAGGGGCAGCGGCGGTTCCTGATCGACCTCACCGATCTGACCTTCTGCGACTCGACCGGGATCGCGGCCTTCGTCCGGGGGGACAACCGGGCCGCCGCTGCGGGCGGCTGGCTCCGGGTCACCGGGGCGACCGGCCGGGTGGCCCGGGTGCTCGAGGTGACCGGCCTCGGGGACGTCCTGCGGTATGACGCGGACACGCCCGACCCGGCCTCGCCGTCCGCCCTCTGATCGGCTAGATTTCCCCGCCAGCGGCTGATCGTCTCCCTCCTTTCCGTCCTCCCCGACCCGAAGCAGGTATCCCATGGGCCCCCGCACGCCGAGCCCCGTTCGCATTCTCGTGGTGGACGACGACCCGGGTGACGTCCTCATGATCGAGGAGGCCCTCGAGGACTCCGACGTCGAGAAGGTGATCGACGTCGTCAACGACGGTCAGGAGGCGATGGAGTTCCTCCGGCGGCAGGGCCGGCACACCGAGGCCCAGCGCCCGGACGTGATCCTGCTCGACCTGAACATGCCCCGGATGGATGGGCGCCAGGTGCTCGGCGAGGTCAAGCAGGACGACGACCTGCGGACCATCCCGATCGTGGTGCTGACCACCTCCAACGCCGACACCGACATCGTCGGCAGCTACACCCTCCAGGCCAACGCGTACGTGACGAAGCCGATCGACCTCGACGACTTCAACGACGTGGTGCGCCGCATCGACGAGTTCTTCGGCCGGGTCGTGGTGCTGCCCAAGCACCCCTGAGCCGGAGGCGTCGGAAGTCCGAGCCCTCGAATACTGAACATTTTGTGGGAACCGCCGCGGTCGTGCCCGGCGCCCAGCAGGATCGGCAGGTGGGGAAGTAACACCAGCTGCCTGGGGGGCGACAGTATGAGGTTCTCCGTCGTTGAGACCGGTTACGACCAGCGGCAGGTGGATTCCTGCCTGGACGAGCTGGGCATCCGGTTGGTCCGGCTCGCGGCGCGGGCGGAGAGCGCCGCGGGCGCCGGCCGCGAGTTCGACCACATCCGGCAGGAGGCGACCCACCTCTGCGACTTCCTGCGCCGCCGGACCGCGCCCGCCGAGGGCGACGTCGCCGCCGTCCGGGCCGGGGCCTCGGCCGTGGAGCGGGAGGCCGCCGAGTTGCTC